>CAJQKN010000140.1 GCA_905478905.1 uncultured Flavobacteriaceae bacterium
CCTATAACCTCAATGGTCTGGCTGCCGCTCCCACCGACTTTGTTGTGGCGGCTGAAAAAAGTATTGATGCTGTTGTACATGTAAAAAATACTGCCTCGCGAGATAAAGATTATTCTCCACTTGAATATTTTTACGGAAAACGCATCAATCCGGAACGCATAGGAACAGGCTCTGGGGTCATTGTTTCTCCCGATGGATACATCATCACCAATAACCACGTGATTGAGGACGCCTCCAAGATTGAAGTAACGACCAACGATAATGTGCGTTATACCGCCCACTTAGTCGGTACAGATCCCTATACCGATATTGCCGTTCTCAAGATTGATACCGAGGTAAATCTCCCCTATTTATATTTCGGGAATTCAGCCACAACCCAGATTGGTGAGTGGGTCTTGGCCATTGGCAATCCATTCAACCTTAATTCGACCGTTACCGCAGGAATCATTAGCGCTAAGTCACGAGATCTCAATGCCCTAGACAATAAAAATCAATCTTTTCTTCAAACCGATGCTGCGGTTAATTCGGGCAACAGCGGAGGTGCCTTGGTCAATACCGCTGGAGAATTGATCGGTATCAATACTGCCATCACTTCCATGTCGGGAGGATATGAAGGCTATTCCTTTGCGGTTCCCAGTAATATTGCCCGAAAGGTCTTTGAAGACCTCGTGGAATATGGAACAACACAAAAAGGTATCTTGGGGGTAAGGGGAGTAGCTATTTCGCCTGAATACAAGGAACAAAATCCAACACTTAAGCTGACCGAAAACGAAGGGTTTTATATTGCACAGATCATTGATGGCTTGGGAGCTTCTAAAGCAGGGATTCAAGAAGGGGATATTCTCTTGAAAGTGGACCAAATCAAAATCAAAAAATTCTCTGATTTGACGGGTTACCTTGAAAGCAAACGCCCAGGCGATGCGGTTGAAGTCCTGCTGAACAGAGATGGTGTGGAAAAACGACTGACCGTTATCCTAGAGAAAAATCAAAGTGTTTCCTTTCTTCGAATGAGCCTAAAGAACCTTTCTCCCAAAAACAAAAAAGCCTTTGGCATAGATAAAGGTGTTTTGGTTGAAGATTCGGGTCCTTATTTCAATGGACAAATCGAAATAGGATCCTTGATCATAGATATCAATGGAGAACGCATTTATTCTGTGGATGATTTGACCAATATTAGACCAGACGAGATCGAATGGATCACCTACATCAACCCCTCTGGCGAGAAAATTCGTCTTCGTTTATAAGATAAATCAAGCTTTCCTTCGGGAAAGCTTTTTTTTTGGGAAAGGATTCCGCAATTTTGCAGAAAGCAATTGTTATGCGTATTGACATCATTACCCTATTTCCTGAGTTATTGCGAAGCCCTTTCGAGGCTTCCATTGTCAAACGTGCCATTGAAAGTGGGAAAGCTGAAATTCATTTCCATGACCTACGCGAATTCAGCTTAAATAAATACAAACAAGTTGATGATTACCCTTATGGTGGTGGTGCAGGAATGGTGATGATGATTGAACCCATCGACAAATGCATCAGTAAACTCAAGGCCCAACGGGAGTATGATGAAATTATTTATATGACGCCCGATGGAGAAACCTTGAATCAACCCATTGCAAATCAATGTTCGCTCTATAAAAACATCATTTTACTATGTGGGCATTACAAGGGCGTTGATCAGCGGGTTAGGGATCACTTTATTACACGAGAAATTTCCATTGGCGATTTTGTCTTGTCTGGAGGAGAATTGGCTGCAGCTGTTTTTTGTGATAGTATCATTCGTTTAATTCCCGGTGTTTTGGGCGACGAATCTTCTGCTTTGAGCGATAGCTTCCAAGACCAACTCTTGGCTCCCCCCATCTACACGCGGCCGGCAGAATACAAGGGCTGGACTGTCCCAGAAATACTGACCTCTGGAAACACCCCTGCGGTAGAGCAATGGCGAGAAGACCAAGCCATGGAACGAACACAGCGTTTACGGCCAGATTTATTGGAGGACTAATTGATTTACTTTTTACACCTATTTCAATGAATAAAATCTTTTGTTTCGCAATTATACTGCTGACTGTTAGCTGTAAAAACAATGAAGCTCAAAGAGAAACTGAGCAATTGATTTGCACACTTCAATATGTGACCTATACTGTCGAGTTGAGTACGGAACCACTCACAAACTTTTATACCCTATATGTGGCTACCCAGGACACCATCCGTTTCGAAGATTACAACAGATCGGATCGCTATTACCCAATCTTGGACGATCGATTTACAGCAGAACTAATCGACAAAAAGGAAGACTTTATTTTTGTAGGGCAAGTAGGAAACGAACAATTACGGATTCCATATGTGTTTACCTCTGATCGTTGTCATATTGTAAAGGTCAGTGGTCCCGATCGTTACCCAGAAAACAGCCCATAAAAATAAAGCGAACTGGGGCTTGCAGAAAATAAAATTAATCGTATTTTTGCCATCGCATTTAACCTCTGACGAAATTCGTGTATGTTGGATGTAGTAAACCATAAAAGATAAACATGGAATCTTTAATTAATTTTGTACAGGATCAATTCATCGAAAAGAAAGAATTTCCTGAATTTTCAGCTGGTGACACCATCACTGTTTACTATGAAATCCGAGAAGGAGAAAAAGTACGTACACAGTTTTACCGCGGAGTAGTCATCCAAATCAAAGGACAGGGATTATCCAAAACCTTTACCATTCGTAAAATGTCTGGAACTGTTGGTGTTGAACGTATTTTCCCCATCAACCTCCCCGCCTTACAGAAAATCGAAATCAATAAACGTGGAAAAGTACGTCGAGCACGTATCTACTACTTTAGAGAACTACGTGGTAAGAAAGCGCGTATCAAAGAGCGCCAACGTTAATACATATTTTTATAAGAGGTCGCTATTGCGGCCTTTTTTGTAACCCTTAATTCAATACAATGGCAAAAATAAAAGTACATAACCCAGTGGTAGAAATGGACGGGGATGAAATGACACGCATCATATGGTCTTTCATTAAAGAACAATTGATTTTACCCTACCTAGATCTGGACATTGAATACTACGATTTATCGGTCACCTCACGCGATGCAACCAATGATTCAATTACTGTTCGCGCTGCAAACGCCATCAAAAAACACAATGTGGGTATCAAATGCGCAACCATTACACCCGATGAAGACCGTGTAAAGGAGTTTAAGCTATCCAATATGTGGCGCTCGCCCAATGGAACGATCCGTAATATTGTTGGTGGAACCGTATTCCGTGAACCCATCATCATGAAAAATGTACCTCGCTATGTGCAAGGCTGGACCAAGCCCATCTGTATTGGCCGTCACGCTTTTGGTGATCAATACAAAGCTGCTGATGCTGTTACCACTGGAAAAGGAAAACTCACCATGAGCTTTACCCCAGAAGACGGTAGTCCTGTTAAAACATGGGAAGTATACAACTTCGAAGAAAACGGAGTAGCCATGTGTATGTACAATATCGATTCTTCCATCTATGGTTTTGCGCGCTCATGTATGAACCAAGCCTTGAAAAAAGGGTGGCCCTTGTACCTTTCGACCAAGAACACCATTATGAAAGCCTATGACGGACGCTTTAAGGACATCTTCCAAGAGGTCTTTGAAAATGAGTTTGCCGAAAAATTTGCTGCAGCAGGCATTAGCTATGAGCATCGTTTGATCGATGATATGGTAGCGGCTGCAATGAAATGGAGCGGTGGCTTTGTTTGGGCCTGTAAAAACTACGACGGTGACGTACAGTCGGATACCGTTGCCCAAGGATTTGGATCCTTAGGACTAATGACCTCTACCTTGGTTACTCCCGATGGAAAAACCATGGAAGCGGAAGCTGCACATGGAACAGTGACGCGTCACTTCCGTCAGCACCAACAAGGGAAAGAAACCTCTACCAACCCCATTGCTTCCATCTTTGCCTGGACGCGCGGATTACAACACCGCGGGAAATTGGACGACAATCAAGCCCTGATCGACTTTTGCTTGGCGCTGGAAACCGTTTGTGTTGAAACAGTGGAAAGTGGAAAAATGACCAAAGATTTGGCCATACTCATTCACAAAGAAAAGTTGTCTAAAGAGCATTACCTCACCACCCAGCAGTTCCTGAGTGCGTTAAAAGAAAATCTCGACGCCAAGTTAAACTAAGATTTAGCAGCTGTCTATGAGGCCTCCAATCTTGTTATCCTGAACTCTTTTAGATGTTAAAACGAGTTTAGCCTAACAGGAATTATACTTTTTAGACCCCTGCTTTTTACGCCTTCTTCTGCCCTTGCCCTACGCTACTTTTAACCTATCTTTGGTATGATGAAGTTTAGCAAAATAACAGAACAAGACTCTCTCTATACCGACTTAGAAACCCTTACTGTCAAGGAGTTGCTGGCTGGAATACACACAGAGGACCAAAAAGTAACCCATGCCATTGGACTTGTTCTCCCGGCCATTGAAAAGCTTATTACACGAGTAGTGGAGCAATTGGGATCTGGTGGACGTTTATTTTATATGGGTGCTGGTACTAGCGGAAGACTGGGGGTTTTAGACGCATCAGAATGCCCACCTACCTTTGGCACCTCTCCAGATCTAGTTATTGGCTTAATTGCAGGTGGTGATCAAGCCTTGCGCAATTCTGTTGAAAATGCGGAAGATTCGATCACCCAAGGCTGGAAAGACCTCAAGGCATATGCCATTACCCAACAGGATATCGTGATTGGAATCGCCGCATCGGGAACTACACCCTATGTCATCCATGCACTAAAAGCTTGTCAGGAGAACGGAATTCCCACTGGTTGCATTTGTTGTAACCCAGAAGCACCACTAACAGAAGTTGCTGACCATCCCATTGCAGTAATTGTGGGTCCCGAATTTGTAACGGGAAGTTCTCGCATGAAAGCTGGCAGTGCACAAAAAATGATTTTGAACATGATCACCACCGCAACCATGATTCGTCTTGGGCACATAAAAGGCAATAAGATGGTGGATATGCAGCTCTCGAACAATAAACTTATTGGAAGAGCAGAATGCATCTTAATGGATGAGCTAAAGGTCTCTGCAAAAACAGCAAAAGACTTGTTGGCAAAACACAAAAACGTCCGCAAGGCGATTAAAGCCTTTCAAAACTCCTAAATTATTTTTTTTATCTTTACCTAAGCAGCACCCAAATCTGTTTTCTACCCATGAAGAACCTACGGCTCATACCCGACTTTAACAGACCGCAGACTATTGTGAAACCAGCTTTTGCTGGGTTTACTCTACAACTGTTGCGCCCTAGTTTTTCCACGCAGCTGTTGGAACAAGGCATTAGCTTGAGCCCTATACATGTTTTAACAGGGTATCTGAGCTCAAAAGCAACCATGATTTATACGCATGTTACTAAAAAATTTTTTGCAAATATAAAGCGTTCTCTTGACCCCCCCCTTTTTTAATGAGACAAAATACTGAAAAACAAGCTATTACAAATACAAAAACGTAAAAACATATAAAGGAAATAAACGCAATAGTGCGGATATAAAATAGTCATGAGCAATTAACCCTTAGTCTAACTAAACCCAAGAAAATTGTTTTCTACTTGAGAAAACCCCTCAACATTCAGGGTGCAAAAAGAAAGAGAAAATAACAAATTGTTCATAGCGGGAGAAGCCAGAGAAATCGGTTTTTCTTTGGTAGCATTTTGCAAGTCTTGACACTCCTGAAAAAATGTTGAGATGTGAATTTTAAATTTAAATACAATGAAAAAAATAATTTTATTTATTTCAATCTTTTCTCTGCTTGCTTGCAGTCAAAATCGATTAGATGAACCTGTTTTACAGGATGCTTTTATAGATAATGCATTATCAATTTTGGATGAATTAGGCAACTATTATCCTCCAGAAGATATCAATTTATTGTTTAGTAAAGTTGACTCAAATGGTATTCAAACTGCAACTTTCAGTTTAAAGGGAGAAACAAAAGAAGCAATCAAACTAGGAAGTTTTGCCAAAAGACAGTACTCATTTGGAAAAGGAGGCACAACCTGTACAAATAAATGGCAATGCGGCAAAAAAATTGCAAAATGTTTAGACGATGACAAAGATGCTACAATTTCAAATGGGGCTTGTGAAAATTCTGCTTGGTGTGGTACATGCGTTGACCCAATTTAAAGCCCATAACAAAGTGCAAAACGACAAGTGGGGCTTTTTGCCCCACCTGCGTTTGCACAAACCGTTTATTTTAAAAACAGAACGCCGATCAGACCATCGATAAACATGGTAAAATAGATCCCTCCATATCCCTATAACAATCCCATCTACATTTAGTATCTTTACCCCTCAAGCATTCGATCATGAATAAAGCTTTGTTGCAAAAAGGTCTTCAACGAATGAGCGTTTTTATTCTTTGTTGTTTTATTGGACCCTTTGTTGTTCATCAGGCATTTCAAAATGAAGGTCACCCTTTGTATTATCCTGTCCTCATTTTGGGTTTAGTTCTCTTGGCTTTGGCCTTTTTTTATGGGTTTTTAGGCATCAAAACGTTGGTGGCTGCATTGTTGGGAGAGCGAAAAAAGAGGAATTTTTAACCTAGCGTTGTATCCCTGCTCAAGACCCCCTATCTTTGCACAGATTTTATACGACATTTATGATTGAAATTCGTTTTCCAGACCAGTCTGTTCGCACCTATAAAAAAGGTGCAACGCCTCTAGAAATAGCGCAAAGTATTAGTGAAGGGCTTGCTAGAAATGTTCTTTCAGCCTCCTTTAATGGTGCTACTGTAGAGGCAACTACTCCTCTTGAAATAGACGGAAGCCTTCAACTGTTTACCTGGAATGACGATGAAGGGAAAGCCGCCTTTTGGCATTCCTCTGCCCATATTCTTGCACAAAGCCTTTTGGCCTTGTATCCAAAAGCGAAGTTGACCATTGGACCTGCCATTGAAAATGGATTTTATTATGATGTTGATTTTGGAGAAGATAGTTTTTCAGACAAAGACTTACCCGCCTTGGAAAAACAATTCCTTGCCTTTGCCCGCGAAAAATTTGCCTTTAGCATGCGCTCTTCTAGCAAGGCCGATGCCTTGGCCTTTTACAAAGCGGAAAACAATCCGTATAAAGTAGAATTGATTGAAAACCTGGAAGACGGCAGCATTAGTTTTTGTGATCATGCCGATTTTACCGACCTCTGTCGTGGTGGACACATTCCTCATACTGGTTTTGTAAAAGCAATAAAGTTATTGTCCGTTGCCGGTGCCTACTGGCGTGGAGATGAAACCAAACCTCAATTGACCCGCATTTATGGTATCTCCTTCCCCAAACAAAAAGAATTGACCGAATACTTGGCTCTGCTCGAAGAAGCCAAAAAACGCGATCACCGAAAACTTGGAAAAGAATTGGACCTATTTACCTTTTCCAAAAAGGTTGGACAAGGCCTTCCACTATGGTTACCCAAAGGTGCAGCTCTAAGAGAACGTTTGGAAAACTTCCTTAAAGAAGCGCAAAAGAAAGCGGGTTACGAGCAAGTTATTTCTCCCCACATTGGGAATAAAGAATTGTATATGACCTCGGGCCACTATGAGAAATACGGCGCCGACAGTTTTCAGCCCATCCATACCCCAGCAGAAGGTGAAGAGTTTTTACTCAAACCCATGAACTGTCCACATCACTGTGAGATATACAACGCCCGTCAATGGAGTTATAAAGATTTACCCAAACGCTATGCAGAATTTGGTACCGTCTACCGTTACGAGCAAAGTGGAGAATTGCACGGCCTAACCCGTGTTCGTGGATTTACTCAAGACGATGCGCATATTTTCTGTATGCCCAATCAATTGGATGAAGAGTTCAAAAAAGTGATTGATCTCGTGCTTTATGTCTTTAGCTCGCTTGGTTTTGAAGACTTTACCGCACAAGTGTCTTTACGCGATCCAGAAAAACCTGAAAAATATATTGGGAGCGATGAAAACTGGGATTTGGCCGAACAAGCCATTCTCAATGCTACCAAAGAAAAAGACTTGAACTATGTTGTTGAATATGGAGAAGCCGCATTCTACGGCCCTAAGCTCGATTTCATGGTAAAAGATGCCCTTGGCCGTAAATGGCAATTGGGAACCATACAGGTAGACTACAACTTGCCTGAGCGCTTTGAACTGACCTATAAAGGAAGTGACAATGAGTTGCATCGACCAGTCATGATTCACCGTGCACCCTTTGGAAGTTTGGAAAGATTTGTAGCCATTTTACTCGAACATACAGGTGGAAATTTCCCGCTTTGGTTGACGCCAGAACAGGTAATTATTCTCTCTGTAAGCGAGAAGTATGAAAAATACGCTGAAAAAGTTTCAAATCAGCTGAAAAATAACGAAATTCGCGCTCTCATCGACAACCGAAACGAGACTATTGGGAAGAAAATTCGTGACGCACAATTGAGTAAATTCCCATATATGCTCATTGTTGGAGAGAAAGAAGCAACCGAAAACACTGTTTCTGTACGAAATCGTGTTGACGGTGATACGGGTTCTTTGACGCTTGAAACCTTTCTAGAAAAGATACAAGCCGAAATTAATGCGAGTAGTTCAAAGTTTGAAATTTAATCTTTAAAAGAAAGTACCATAGCAATACGTAGAAGAAGGACTAACCGTCCAGGCCGAGTTATCAAACAGGATCCGCACAAGATCAATGAAAAAATTACTGCACACGAAGTTCGTTTGGTTGGGGATAATGTTGAAATTGGCTTATACAAAATAAAACAAGCGTTAGCGCTAGCAGATGAATTGGAACTAGACTTGGTAGAGATTTCTCCCAATGCTACCCCACCCGTCTGTAAAATTTTGGAATACAAAAAGTTTTTGTATGAACAACGCAAAAGAGAAAAGGCGTTGAAGTCAAAAGCGACCAAGGTCATCATCAAAGAGATTCGTTTTGGACCACAAACCGATGAGCACGATTATGACTTCAAAAAGAAACACGCTGAAAAGTTCTTGAAAGAAGGCGCCAAATTAAAGGCTTTTGTTTTCTTTAAAGGACGTTCCATAGTGTTTAAAGAACAAGGCCAAATTTTGTTGCTTCGTTTAGCGCAAGATCTAGAAGATCTTGGAAAAGTGGAACAACTTCCAAAATTGGAAGGGAAGCGCATGACCATGTTCATTAGCCCAAAGAAAAAATAACCGAGTACAATAAATAAACACCTTTGCAATGCCAAAAATGAAAACAAAATCCTCTACCAAAAAGCGTTTTAAGCTCACTGGTACAGGTAAAATCAAAAGAAAGCATGCTTTTAAGAGTCACATCCTGACCAAAAAGTCAAAGAAGCGTAAGCTTAAATTGACCCATTCAGGATTGGTTCACGAAAGTGATGCCGCAAACATCAAAGAACAATTGCGCTTAAAATAAGCCTTGTTCCGGTTTAATTAATCATCAACCCTGTTGCAGGCCTTTAAAGTGTATAACAGCCGCCTCGTAACAAAAAAAGAAAAAACATGCCAAGATCAGTAAACTCAGTTGCTTCAAGAGCACGCAGAAAAAAAGTTTTTAAACAAGCCAAAGGATTCTTTGGACGTCGTAAAAACGTATGGACCGTTGCGAAAAACGCCGTAGATAAAGCCATGCTTTATGCCTACCGTGACCGTAAAACCAAAAAACGTAACTTCCGTTCTTTATGGATTACACGTATTAACGCAGCTTCTCGCCTACACGGACTTTCTTATAGCCAGTTCATGGGGAAAGTAAAAGCAAACGATATAGAATTGAATCGTAAAGTCCTTGCTGACTTAGCGATGAATCATCCAGATGCGTTTAAAGCCATCGTTGATAAAATCAAATAAAACAAAACATTATTGTACTCAAAAAAAAATCAGCCATTTGGCTGATTTTTTTTTGCATTAATATTTTTGGCTTCTAGAAAGGAACATCATCGTCTTCCTCATTAAAGGAAGTGCCAAAGGCATCACCAGCAGAAGGGAACTGCTCGGGAGAAATGGTTGGTTCATTCATTTTAGAAGGGAATTCATAGGAGGAATCAAAGGATTCAAGGTTGTCAAATTTTCCTAAATGCCCAATAAACTTTAGACGAATATTATCTAATCCACCGTTACGGTGCTTGGCGACAATAAACTCGGCTTGTCCAACAGAAGAAGTACGCTCCTCGTCATCCCATTCATCAATACCATAATATTCAGGGCGATAAATAAAGGACACAATATCAGCATCTTGTTCAATTGCTCCAGATTCCCTGAGGTCAGACAGTATAGGACGCTTATTCCCTCCCCTAGTCTCTACAGCACGGGAGAGCTGAGAAAGTGCAATAACGGGTACGTCGAGTTCTTTGGCTAAGGCTTTAAGGTTACGCGATATGGTGGAAATCTCTTGTTCACGATTCCCCATTTTGTTATTGGACCCTGCCGTCATCAATTGAAGATAATCAACAATGATTAGTTTTATTCCGTGTTGGGAAGATAAACGTCTTGCCTTTGCCCGCAAATCAAAAATGGACAAAGAGGGAGTATCGTCAATAAACAAGGGTGCCTTTTCGAGATCGCTCACTTTAACATTGAGTTGTTCCCATTCGTGGCTTTCCAATTTTCCAGTTCGTAGCTTTTCGGAAGACAAACCTGTTTCAGCAGAAATCAAACGGGTAATCAACTGTACCGATGACATCTCTAAGGAAAAGAAGGCAACTGGGGTTTGCTTCATCACGGCTATATTTCTGGCCATGGAGAGGGTCAAGGCGGTTTTTCCCATCCCAGGACGAGCAGCAACAATGATGAGGTCACTGGGTTGCCAACCAGAGGTCAAGGCATCTAATTTTTCGAAACCTGTGGCAATTCCACTTAAGCCTTCTCTCTTGGCAATTTCTTCAATGCGTTTCTTGGCTTGAATCACTAGGTTTTGGGCAGACTCAGACGATTTTTTAATGTTTCCTTGGGTAATATCATAGAGTTTGGATTCTGCTTCGTCCAAGAGATCAAAAACATCAATAGAGTCTTTAAAGGAGCTTTCTATGATTTCGTTGGAAATCTTGATCAAAGAACGTTGAATAAACTTCTGTAAAATAATACGTGCATGGAATTCAATGTGCGCAGAGGTAGAAATACGTTTGGACAATTGTACCAAATAAAAATCTCCTCCGACCTTTTCCAAGGTACCCATTTTTCGGAGTTGTGCGGAAACTGTGAGAAGATCGATGGGTTCAGAGGTTTCAAAGAGGTGATGAATGGCTTCAAATATATGCTGATGCGCTTCTTTGTAAAAGGCATCGACCTGAAGGATGTCAATGACCTCATCTACTCCCTTTTTATCAATCAACATTGCACCCAGAACAGCCTCTTCTAAATCGACAGCTTGGGGTGGTATTTTCCCCTTTTCTAAATTTACTACCCCAGTCTTCCCAACTGCAGGAGCAATAATTGGTTTGCGTTCTTCCATTGGTTAAATGTAGCTTAATTGTTGCTTTGTGTACTTGTATTTACAGCCTGAAGTATCCGTTAAGAATAAACAAATGGCTGTTTATAAGTCAGAATAAATGTTAATAAAGCTGAAAAGCCTTTTAGCTATTGAAGACACCCATCTCATCAAATTTTTGACGACGTTGTTCAATTAATTCTTCCGGACTAAGTTTGTCGAGAACTTTGAAAGTTTTCAGAATTTCGGCTTGCACCGAGGCAAAAGCTTCTTCGCGATCGTAATGTGCACCTCCCAAAGGTTCCTTGATTATTTTATCAATGAGTTTAGCCTTTTTCATGTCTGTTGCTGTGAGCTTGAGTGCATCTGCGGCCTGCTCTTTGAATTCCCAACTTCTCCATAAAATAGACGAACAGGATTCGGGAGAGATCACAGAATACCAGGTGTTTTCCATCATGAAAATTCGGTCACCTACTCCAATCCCCAGCGCACCTCCAGAGGCACCTTCCCCAATAATAACAACAATAACAGGTACTTTAACGGAAAGCATTTCAAAAATATTTCGAGCAATGGCTTCTCCCTGTCCTCGTTCTTCGGCCTCTAAACCAGGATATGCCCCTGGAGTATCGACAAAAGTGACTATGGGAAGGCCAAATTTTTCCGCAGACTTCATTAGACGCAGGGCTTTGCGGTATCCCTCGGGGTTAGCCATTCCGAAGTTTCGGTACTTACGGGTTGCTGTGTTGTATCCTTTTTGAGTTCCAATAAACATGAACGATTGATCCTTGATTTTTCCCAATCCGCCAATCATGGCCTTGTCGTCACGTACATTTCGATCGCCGTGTAACTCTAGGAATGAGTCTCCACAAATGGCATTGATATAATCAAGGGTATAGGGTCTAGAAGGATGGCGTGATAACTGAACCCGTTGCCATGGAGACAAATTTCCATAGATTTCTTCTTTGGTTGAAATCAATTTCTTTTCCAACTGCTCGCAGGTATCCGTTACGTCTATCTCATTCTCATCGCCAATTAACTTACATTTAGTCAATTGCTCATTAATTTCTTTAATTGGTAATTCGAAATCTAAATATTCCATTGGTTTCAGTGTATCAAACAAAGGTAAAAATTTTTATGAAGGAGGGCTATTTTTTTTCAGCTGACGTTTATAAATTCCATTGCCAACTACTCCTCCTAAAATAATCAGTACCCCAACATAAAATTGTGTACTCATTAGTTCCTTTTCTCCAAAAATCCAAAGGGAAAATAGGATGCCGTAGACTGGCTCTAAATTGAGCGATAGCATCATGGTATAAGGGGTGACATGTTTTAAGACAACAACCGATCCAATTGTGGCATAGGCAGTACATACCGACGACAAAAGGAAAAGCCACAACCAATCGTTCCAGGTCAATTGAACGATTGAGGCAGGATCTTCTAGATTGAACAGAAGGGCAAAGGAGATCACCACAGCCCCTATAAACAATTGATAAAAAGATATATTATTGGCCGGGTAATGTTGAATCAATTTTCCATTTAGCAAGGAAAAAAGTACAGAAAGTAGGGTGCAAACTAAAGCAACCACAATCCCTTCGATGTTTTCTTTCTGTACACCAAAGATGAGATAAAGACCAAAAATAACGATGAGCCCAAAAAAGATTTCATACAAGCGAAAAGAACGTTTGTACAACAAAGGCTCAAGAATAGAGGTCATTAAAGAAGCCGAAGATAGAATGGATAGGGTCAGCGAAATGGAAGAAATTTTAATGGCGTAGAAAAACAAGACCCAATGCACTGAAATGAGCAAACCACCAAGCAGGTAGTACTTCAATGCCCCTTTGTGAAGTCGAAATGAATTGGGTGAAAAAAGAAGAAAATAAACGGCTAACAAAAGGGAAGCGATCGACATTCGATACCAAACAATGGGCATGGAATCCAAATTAATCAATGCCCCCAAAATGGAAGTAAATCCCCAAAGAAAGATTAGAAAATGGAGGTGAACTAGGCTCTTGGTATTATCTTTTTGCATAGTTGAGAAGGCCATAGGCCAAAAGACCAAAAATGAGAATTGGAAGCCAAGCGGCTAGTGCAGGAGAAAAATTAGATTTGGCAACCAAAACCCCAAAGATCTTATCGAAAAAAATAAAAATAAATCCGAGTAAAATGCCAAATGCGAGGTTTACACCCATCCCTCCTCTTCGCTTAAAGGAAGAAACAGCCACCGCAATAATCGTCAAGACAAAAGCAGAGACAGGGAGGCTATATCTTTTATGCCGAACCAAAAGATGCTGGTTGATTAGAACTGAACCACTTCGTTTTTCCTCTTTGATAAACTCATTTAAGGGGATCATCGACAAGGTTTCTGCTTTGTAATTTAATGGGGCTAAATCTTGTACTTCAAAGTCAAAAATGGTGTCTAAAATATTGTCCTTAATATAGCGTTCCTGATCGCCTAAAAGAATGCGTTTTTTGAAATTGACCAAGCGAAAAACAGAATCGCTTTCAACCCATCGAATGGACTGCGCCATTATTTTAAACTTGAGTGAATCGTTTTCAAAGTGCTCTAGGGTAAAATCCATCCCCCGCATACGGGTTGGATTATAACTGCTGATATAAATAAATTCGTTCTCGTTAATTTGCTTAAAAAGATTGGAGGTCTTGCGGTCGTCTTTTCGCTTTTGCAAATATTTATATGAAAAAGCATTAAAACCTTCGCTGGCCTTTGGGACAATAAACATCCCCGCAAAAAAAGCAAAAATGGCAATAAGAGAAGCTGAAATGAGGTAAGGACGAAGAAATCGATAAAAAGAAATCCCAGAACTTAAAATGGCAATTATTTCAGTGTTGTTGGCTAATTTGGAG
Organism: uncultured Flavobacteriaceae bacterium; assembly: GCA_905478905.1. Lineage (GTDB taxonomy): Bacteria > Bacteroidota > Bacteroidia > Flavobacteriales > Flavobacteriaceae > Arcticimaribacter. The sequence goes on from CAJQKN010000140.1 coordinate 14,238, forward strand.
GTAAACCAAATAACGGCTAAAAACAGAAAAATGGGGAATAATAAATTTCCAAAATACCACATAAAATCAATGTAGTAGGAAAAGATTTCAGCAAAGGGGATTTCATTTTCCTTGAACTTGTCAATTTTTTCTGCCACATCGACCATAATTCCGATTGGAATAAACAGCAGTAACATGACAAAAAAGGTTGCCAAGTAACGTCTAATGATATATCCGTCAATCTTTTTTAACATGCTTTAAAGGCGTTTGTTCATTTGTTGTACCATTTTATTTTTCCAGGCGGCAAATTCGCCAGCAATGATTTTTTCCCTCGCTTGACGCACCAAAGCTAAGTAAAATCCAAGATTGTGAATAGTTGCAATTTGTTTTCCGAGTAATTCGTTGACAGAAAACAAATGGCGTAGATAAGCTTTTGAATATTCTGTATCTACAAATGTATGTCCATCGGGATCAATGACAGAAAAGTCATTCTCCCATTTTTTATTTTTAATATTGATGGACCCCAGCGCTGTATAAAGCATACCGTTACGTGCATTTCTAGAAGGAAGAACACAGTCAAACATGTCTACCCCTAGGGCTATGTTTTCTAAAATATTTATTGGTGTTCCAACTCCCATGAGATAACGGGGCTTGTCTTCTGGAAGAATTTCGCATACTACTTCTGTCATGGCATACATTTCATCGGCAGGCTCTCCAACAGATAATCCTCCAATCGCATTTCCTTGAGCTCCCCTCGAAGCAATGAACTCCGCCGATTGTTTCCTTAAATCCTTGAAGGTACTTCCTTGTACTATGGGAAAAAAGGTTTGTTCATAGCCATATAAAAATGGACTAGCTTTGTCTTGCGCAATACAACGATCCAACCAACGGTGGGTCATATGCATCGATTTTTTCGCATACTTATATTCACAGGGATATGGAGTGCATTCATCAAACGCCATAATGATATCGGCCCCAATTTGCCGCTGAATATCGATGGCATTTTCGGGGGTAAATACATGATAGGAACCATCGATATGGGATTTAAACTTTACCCCAGCCTCTTTGATCTTTCGGTTGGCAGAAAGAGAATATACTTGGTAACCTCCAGAATCCGTTAACAACGGGCGATCCCATCCCATAAACTTATGTAAACCACCGGCCTGTTGCAATATCTCTGTCCCAGGACGTAGGTAGAGATGATAGGTGTTCCCTAGAATAATATCAGGATTGATTTCATTTTTTAAATCACGTTGGTGAACGCCTTTAACCGTTGCAGCCGTTCCAACGGGCATAAAAATAGGGGTTTGAATTTTACCGTGTGCTGTTGTAATTTCTCCAGCGCGAGCTTTACTTCCAGGATCGGTATTATGCAATTTAAATTCCATCAAAACATTTAAGTGGTCAAAGATACGGAAGTCCGCCCTACTGCAAAACCAGAAAAACAATTAATCCAAGCAAGCCCTACTTTATTCATCTTAAAAAAATGTTGGTAATGTTTAATAAGTTTCAGACAATAATGCGGAAGAAGATTGTTGAAATTTTAATTTTGTTGTATAAAATAAAACATATGTCATCAACACACTCAATGCAAGATATTGTCACTCAGGTAAGGAGAGACATCCTTCGCATGGTTCACAAAGTAAATTCGGGCCACCCAGGAGGTTCGCTTGGATGTGCTGAATTTTTTGTAAGCCTGTACAATGAAGTCCTCGATTTGAAAGAAGGCTTCGATATGAACGGGACCAACGAAGATCTTTTCTTTTTATCCAACGGTCATATTTCGCCAGTTTTTTACAGCGTTTTAGCACGCAGGGGCTACTTTGCTGTAGATGAACTGAACAGCTTTCGCTTGATTGATTCTCGTTTACAAGGGCACCCAACCACTCATGAAGGCTTACCTGGAGTGCGCATTGCTTCTGGTTCACTTGGACAAGGATTGTCTGTTGCTATTGGCGCCGCTCAAGCCAAGAAATTAAACAATGATTCAAAATTGGTTTATGCACTTATGGGAGACGGCGAACTGCAAGAGGGACAAAACTGGGAAGCCATTATGTATGCGGCAGCAAAAAAAGTAGATAACCTAATTGCTACAGTGGATCTAAATGGAAAACAAATCGATGGATCTACAGACGAAGTACTGCCCATGGGAAGTCTCGAAGCTAAATTTCTTGCCTTTGGATGGGACGTATTGACCATTGAAAAAGGAAATGACATTGAGGCCATCGTCGCTGGTTTACACAAGGCAAAAGGGATGACCGGACAGGGAAAACCCATTTGTATTCTTATGAAAACAGAAATGGGGAATGGTGTAGATTTCATGATGCATACCCACGCTTGGCACGGAAAAGCCCCCAATGACGAACAACTGTCAAGTGCCTTGGCGCAAAATCCTGAGACCCTCGGGGATTATTAATCGATTAACGCAACACAAATGAAAGAATATAGCAATCAAGGTTCTCAAGACACCCGTTCAGGTTTTGGAGCAGGATTAACAGAACTAGGAAGAACCAATCCAAATGTTGTCGCCCTTTGCGCCGACCTAATTGGCTCGCTTAAAATGGACCAATTCATCGAAGAAAATCCTGAGCGTTTCTTCCAAGTTGGAATCGCTGAAGCCAATATGATGGGAATTGCCGCCGGCTTGACCATTGGTGGGAAAATTCCATTTACGGGAACTTTTGCCAACTTCTCTACTGGACGAGTATACGATCAAATACGTCAATCCATCGCCTATTCAAATAAAAATGTAAAAATCTGTGCATCGCATGCCGGAGTTACCCTTGGTGAAGATGGTGCGACTCACCAAATTTTAGAAGATATTGGATTGATGAAAATGCTTCCAGGTATGGTCGTGATTAATCCCTGTGATTTCAATCAAACCAAAGCCGCTACTCTCGCCATTGCGGATCATGAAGGACCTGTATACCTTCGCTTTGGACGTCCAAAGGTAGCCAACTTCACCCCTGCCGATCAAAATTTTGAAATTGGCAAAGGGATACTTTTACAGGAAGGAACTGATCTAACCATAGTTGCAACCGGACATTTGGTGTGGGAAGCACTAGAGGCTGCAAAAACACTGCATTCCAATGGCATTTCTGCTGAAGTCATTAACATACACACCATCAAACCTTTGGACAAGGACATCATCCTTAAATCTGTTGGAAAAACTGGAGCTATTGTTACGGCTGAAGAGCACAACTACCTCGGTGGTCTAGGAGAAAGTGTTGCTCGTGTATTGGCTGAAAACAATCCAACTCCGCAAGAATTTATTGCCACCCAAGACACTTTTGGCGAATCTGGAACTCCTGCTCAATTGATGGATAAGTACGGATTAAATGCCGCAGCCATTGTTAAAGCAAGTGAAAAAGTTATACAACGTAAATAATCAAACTATGAAAACCCGAAATTTATACCTTAGCTTACTCTTATCCCTCTTATTTACCCCCATTTTTGCCCAATTTGAATTTGGAATCAAAGGAGGAGTAAATTATGACTCATTTGGCGATGTTAATCCCGTTGATGTTTCTCTCGCCAATTTTGAGGCAGACGCAAAAACTGCTTTTCACCTTGGTGTATACAGCAAAATTGATCTATTGCTTTTTTATCTTCGCCCTGAACTACAATTTAGTCAAAGTAAAAGTGATTTTGGCGATAACAGCTCTATTGCTTTGAATAAAATTGAAGCCCCTATTCTTCTAGGGTATAAGGTTTTAGGCCCTTTAAGTGTCTTTGCTGGACCTTCATTTCAATACATTTTATCCGAAAAAGCAAATGACATTAGCCTTGGAGAAGTAACTGAAAATTTTACCGTAGGTCTTCAGTTGGGAACTCGATTACAACTAGGACGTTTGGGTGTAGGGATTCGCTTTGAACGTGGATTTACCGACAATGAGATCGCTATAATTGAAAATAATGGAACGGATATACAGGCTAAAGTTGATACGCGTGCAAAGCAGTGGATTCTCAGTGCTTCCTACGAATTGAAAGGAAAAAGTAATTCTAGAAAAGACTAAGCCTAGTTGTTGTCTAAATAATTAGGAGTCCCGTCATTATCGTCGTCGTCGGCTTGTCCATCTTGATCATTATCATATTCATTGATGGTCAAAATTCCATCGCCATCATCATCTGAATCGAGGAAATTTGGGGTGCCATCTTGATCTGTATCATCATTATAGGGATTACCATCCCCATCGGGGTCTTCGTTGATGGATAAAATGCCATCCCCGTCATGATCAGATTGGTTGGTGGTATATACCGAAACCTCAAACATAAGAGGAGAGTATGCAGGAATTTGTCCTTGAGATGATGCAAAATAGCCCAAACCAGAGGGCATAAAAATTAGCCCTTGTCCGTAACCCGAAAAATTGATTGTACCGTTCTGGGATTGCTCAAATGTGCCCGGAGCAAAGTTTTGCAATCCATAGCTAAAGCCACGAATAACCCGAGTATTATCAAACCAAATGGGGTTTATCATTTGATCAAACTGGGTTCCATCCAAAAGTTTTCCAGTGTAAGAAAGATAGACCGAATCTACTATGGATGGCTTGGATTCAAGTCGATCCCCTTGGCGGGCCACCAGGTGGTAGAGCGTATGATTAACGGCTATATCATTGGCTGTATTCACAGGAACTTCGATGGATTGAACTAAATCGATTAAGGGTGTTTTATTGGCTAAATCACCCGCTAAACTATCGATGATTATAGCTACATGCTCTTCATTTTCCGGAGGAAAATCTTCATAGTTATAGGTATGCGTTTGCAAAAAAGCAAGCAACAATTGCTCATCAGTAAGTTCTTGCTCCGTATGATCTCTAAGCTCTACTTCTTCTCCTTCATCATCTTTTTTACATGCATTGAAAGAAAGCACAAAAATGAAAAGTAGAATAATGGGCGCAAATGATGTTATTTTCATGCTAAAAATTTGCTGTGCAAGATACAATTTTACTTTACTTTAGCGTAGAACTTTAACGCAATTTTAAAGATGAGAATCGACCAATATCTGTGGTGTGTTCGTTATTACAAATCGCGAAATATCGCCAGTACTGCTTGTAAAAAAGGGCAAATAAAAATCAATGGACAAGTTGTAAAAGCTTCCCGCGAAGTCTTACCTCAAGATAAAATTGAGATTCGAAAAGATCAAATCAATTACCAATGCTTGGTCATGGATATTCCAAAATCAAGACTTGGTGCAAAATTGGTCGACATTTACCGTATGGATACAACTCCACGTGAAGCATTTGAGCGAAAAGACTTACAACAACTCGCGCAAGACTATTATCGCGAAAAAGGAGAAGGTCGCCCCACCAAAAAAGATCGCCGAAGCTTAGACGGTTATATAGACGAAGACAATATGTTAGAAGAATAGTTAGTGCTACATTCGATATCGGATGGTCGAATAGGCAACCCCAAAATGCTCATTGACCAGCTGGGCACGGTCCAACTCTTTTAGGCCTATTTTTATGAGGGCTTGATGATGAATGGCATGGTCTAGACAATAGACTAACTCTCTTCCAAATGAGGTAGAGACCACCTCTACAGCTGCTTCTTTAGAACAGAGTTGTAAGGGTGCATCGATGATTTCTGGTTGAAGTTGTTTTTGTAATGCTTGCATTCGATCAATCGCATAGAGAAGATCCGTTTCTAGCATTCGATCACGTTCGCGCTTTTCATAATTGATGATGCCAGTTTCTTTTCCATTTAACAAGCAAAAGTAAAATTCATAGGAGTGACGCAAATGCTCTCCTATTGAAGCACCATTTAACAACTCGCTTTTAAAAGTAAAGTGATCTTGTTCAAGTGAGAAACAAAGATCAATCATGTCTTGCCAAAGGTTTAGATGTAGGGTCATAGTTAAGTAGGTGATTATTGGGTTGTAGTATGTGAAAGTTCGGTTAAAAAGGGTTTAAGACGTTTTGGAGCAATGCCCAAAGATCTGTTTTGCTAACTAATTTGATGAATTATTTTCATATGAAAAAAAATATCACGGTAAGCTTTTGCTAAAGTATGATTCGGGTCGTAGATATGTGTAGGTTCTGCATTCACACCGTTGATTTCGATTATTTTAAATTCTTCACCAGCCAACAGCGCCTCCCAAGAAGTATATTTGATATCGAAACGCCCGTAATAAAAGCCAGGCAGTTGATCTGCCCAGTGATCCAAGCAAGCGGTTAGTACCTGAGAACGAAGGTGTTGTCCGCTCAAGAACTTGGTGCCTAAATTATGGCTTCCAATGGGCTCAACAAGTTTTTGCTCTCCTTTTACTGAGGGAATTTCCCAACAATCGGCATGTCGTTCTTTAAGTAGTTTTAATCGATGTGAGAGCCGAATATTGCTTTCTCGATGCGGAATTCTGACAGCTGGCCAGAATATAGACTATTCAGGCCTTTCAACGATTCATTCATTTCAGTGATGCCCGTTACCGTCGAGAATTGCGCCATCTGCGCAATCATCTCGGTATTGTCGGTCGGTTTAAATGGGTCCTGATTTTGAAGCTGCGTTGTCATCAGC
>CAJQKN010000141.1 GCA_905478905.1 uncultured Flavobacteriaceae bacterium
AACACCAACTTTACCATAGGGGCTGACTTTAGAGATGTCATGTCAGACTCACAAAACACACTCTATGGAAGAAACGATGCAAATGATGACTATGTTTTGGCTGGAGGATATCTACAAGGAACTTCAAAGCTGTCCGAAAAACTAGAATTGACTTATGCTGCTCGTTTAGATAAATTCACTCTTTTTGATGAGCTTGGATTCTCTCCTCGTGTTGCTTTGGTTTACAAACTAAATGAAAACAATAGTATTAGAGCTTCTTACAACTCATCTGCTTCCATTCCAACTGCTCTACAATCTTATATCGATTTTCCAGTAAATATAGTTGCTGCTGGAGCTTATGATATTTGGTTAGCTGGAGAGGTTGAAGAGCAAAGATTTGATCCAAATGCTGAAATTCGTTTTCCGTTTCTAGGTCAATATACTCAACCTCAAGGATCTACAGCAGTAGATAATATCGCTATTTTTGGTGCTTTAAACGCGCTTGGTGCAGTTCCTAGCATCATAAATGTAATTAATACTACCGATGCTTATGCAGCGCTAAGACCTTTTGCTCCAATCTTGCAAGGTGTTTTACAGAACCCAGCAACTGCTCTAGCCATTACAGGGCAATCTGGATTTCTTGGAAGCGCATATGGCGCAGGAGTGGGGTACAATATTTTTAATGGTGAGCAAGTTGGTACTGAAGGTACAGGACGTGCAGTAATGAATAGAGTGAACTCATTTGAAGTAGGCTATAAAGGAGTTGTTGCAAAAAAATTATCTCTTGCTATTGATGTTTACACCTACGAGCAACAAGGATTTACCAACTTTACCGCAATTGGACCTGCATTTGCATACATTCCAGACACGAATAATGTTGGAGCATTAGCACAATCTATTTCTGGAAATCTTTACCCATTGATTCGTCCACAGGTTGCACAGGCATTAGCCCAAGATCCTTCATTTGGAGGTGCACCCCTTGCTTTATTAGAAACAAATCCCGTATTTGCAGGAACAGTTAATCAGATTGCTGGGGGACTTGCAGCGATAGCTGGAGGTGGATATGCATCAGGACAGACAGCAATACCTCAAGATGCATTGAATATTTTTGGGGCTATCAACTCATTAAGAGCACCAGACGATGGACTCACTCACCTAGCTGCTGGTTACCGTAAATTTGGAGATAAAAGTCGTACTCACTGGGGTATGGATGTATCTGCTGAATATTTTGTGAATGAAAATATCAGTCTTTGGGCGAATGCCTCTTATTTGAGTCAAAATGTATGGATACCTGGAGAGTCAGATGATGACGATTTACCTTTTTCATCATACCTAAACTCCCCAGAATTTAAATACAGAGCTGGGATCCGATACAGCAAAGACAGAGTTCAAGGAAGTTTAAGCTATCAGTATGACGATGAATTTGAATCAAACCAAGGTGACTTTTTTGGTACGGTACAGGAAAAGAAACTTTTTGACGCAAACATTGGCTACACCTTTGCTAATGGTGTGCGTTTTGATTTAACTGGTTCAAATATCTTTGATTTTAAATACCGTGCATTCCCGAACATGCCAATCATTGGACGTCGAATTATTGGGAAAATAACATTTGATTTATAATCCATAAGCTTGTACTTTTAAAGTATGAAAAATAAAGTAGCATTCATTACTGGTGCTGCCAAAGGAATAGGAAGAGCAACTGCGGTTGCTCTTTCCACTTCTGGCTGTCACCTAATCATAACCGATATTGATACTGCGGCCTTGGCCGAAGTCAAAACGTCTATAGAAGCAACGGGAGGAAAGGTTTCCACTTATCTTCTCAATGTTGCCGATCAAGATGAAGTCAATGCTGTTCACGAACAAGCCCTCAAAGATCACCAACGCATAGACTACTTTGTAAACAATGCCGGAATTAGCGGCACTCTCGCTCCTTTGCATCTAATGCCAAGAAGTGAATGGGATAAGGTAATTGCTGTAGATTTAAACAGTGTGTTTTTCTGTTTACAGGCACAAATAAAAATATTACTTCCTCAGGGTGGCGGAAACATTGTCAATGTTTCTTCGCTTGCAGGAAAGAAAGGGGTTGCTTATGGCGTACCCTATTCTGCGGCAAAACACGGCGTACTTGGCATAACTAAAAGTGCAGCTGTGGAGTATGGAGCGCATAACATTAGGGTCAACGCAATTTGTCCTTCCTTTCTAGAAACCGATATCATTGAACCCCTTCCAAATGAAATATTGGATTTCATCACAAATCATCGTGTCCCTATGAAAAGATTGGGGAAACCCGAAGAAGCAGCCGATACTATCGCCTGGTTACTCTCGGATAAAGCATCGTTTGTCAATGGTCATGCCTTGGTCATGGACGGAGGAATGAATGCGGGATAAAACAGATCTTCCCTATCCAAAGAGTTACATTTTTTTTCCCAAGGCAAGTAGAACGAAAAATACTTTTCATTTTCTTTTTTTAACGTTATCTTGAAGTGAAGTTGAACAGAAACTAATCTTTGGTTATTTCATGTTTTGCAAAAAATCTTTATAAAAAACAAAAAAATGAAACTAGTGAAACGCATTCTATTAAGCTTTTTTATTCTTGGCGTTCTCTATCTAGGGTTCTACCCCATCCCTTTAGACCCAATTGCACGAAAAACACCCCCTTTTCCTGGTTTAGAGAATGACTACAAACCCAATGAATTGCTTAAAAGCACCCAACTTGTAATGGTACCGCATCCTGGACCTGAGTCTATTGTTAGAGACAGTTTGGGGAATTTTTATACAGGCCTTGCCAACGGTGATATTCTTCAATTTGATGCAGAAGGAAACAACCAAGAAATAATTGCTAATACTGGGGGTCGACCTTTGGGAATGAAAATAGCACCCTCAGGTGAACTCATAATTGCCGACCATAGAAAAGGTTTATTAGCACTTGACAGTTTGCATAAGCTACGTGTGCTAGTAGATCAGTACAAGGGAGAAAAACTATTATTTGTTGATGATCTTGATATCAGTAATGAGGGTATTGTTTACTTCTCCAATGCGACACAGCGAAACCCTGATGTCGTTGAAAATGAAGCTTGGGAACAACGCGCTTCTGGAGCACTCTTTGCCCACGACTTATTGAGTGGTAAAACAACTTTACTTAAAGATGATTTGTTCTTTCCTAATGGTATTGCACTAAATGAATCGCAAGACTATTTCATTTTCAGCGAAACCTTTGGTCTTTCTTTGTCAAAATATTGGCTAAAAGGGACAAAAAAAAATACGATTGAAGTCTTCAATAACGAACTGCCAGGCTATCCTGATAATGTCACTTTTAGTGAAGGTATTTTTTGGGTGGCCATTCCCAGTCAAAGAGCAGTTGGCTTTGAACCTATATTTGAACAACCCTTTTTACGTTCAATGCTCTTGCGTTTACCAGAAGCTGTTCTGAATTCAGTCATTCCTGGACGGTATTCTATGCTACTGGGCTTCGATGAAAGTGGAATACCAGTCTACAACCTACAAGACCCTGATGGAAAATACGATAGCATAACCAGTGTTCTTCAAGTAGACAACCAGCTATATTTGGGGAGTTTGACCGAACCTAGCCTAGGGATATATTCACTCAAATAAAAACAGAGCCAAGTATCTTATTTTTTTTTACTGTTTAGTTGAAAACTAATTTTATATTGTGGTGTAAAATATTAAATCCAAATAAAATAATTATAAATTAAGTAATAGGTATGTTAAGTTTAGAAGGACAGGTCGCCATCATCACTGGTGGTGCACAAGGAATTGGAGAAGGGATATGTGAAGTTTTCTGCAAGGCTGGAGCTACTGTAGCACTGTGGGATGTTCGCGATTCTGGTGCTGAAACCGCAGAAAAAATAAAAGCCAGAGGAGGAAAAATTTTCTTTCAAAAAGTAGATATTACCAACCGAACAGCTGTAGATGCTGCTGTTGCCGAAATCATTGAAGGCTACGGTAAAATTGAAATCCTAATCAACAATGCTGGTGTTTTACGAGATCGTTCATTCTTGAAAATGACGCAAGAAGAATGGGACACAGTAATCAATGTAAATTTAAGTTCTTTATTCACCACTACGCAAGCTGTTTTACCGCACATGCGAGAAGCTGGTTATGGAAGAATTATTTCTGCTTCTTCAATTAACGGTTTTGTGGGTGCATTTGGACAAACTAACTATTCTGCTACCAAAGCAGGAGTAGCAGGCTTTACCCGGGCACTTTGTCGTGAGGTAGGTCGTTTTGGCATCACTGCCAATGCAGTTGCACCTGGTTTTATTGAATCGGAAATGACAGCATCTATGCCCCCTGAGGTTGTCAAAGCTGGAATTGCTATGATACCCGTTGGCCGTATTGGAACACCAGAAGATATGGGTAATGCCTATCTATTCTTAGCTTCAAAAGAAGCTGGATTCATTAACGGGATTACTTTACACGCAAACGGGGGCGCAATGCCCACATAACAAAATATATGAGTACACGGAAA
>CAJQKN010000142.1 GCA_905478905.1 uncultured Flavobacteriaceae bacterium
GGAGTGTTTAGCACTGCTGTATTGAACTTGAATAATTTACGCGACATGGAAAATGATTTGGTTTCAAATAAGATTACATTGCCCATATTGCTGGGTAAAGTTAAAGGGATGAAATATCATTACTCCCTCATCGTTATTGGTTTTTTTAGCACCCTATTATTTGCCTATCTCGAGGGAGGGGAATATCTGTATTTCCTACCTTTGGTCATGATTATACCCTTTGGAAAACATCTGATGAGGGTATCAAATTCTTCGGGAGGTAAGGCCTTAGATCCAGAATTAAAAGTAGTTGCTTTGAGTACTTTTGCTTTTTCTATTTTATTTGTCACGGGTTTTATACTCGATGCTCTATGGTAGCTCATTATAAGAAATATATTTTAGAATTTAGACAACCAAGCGGGACTTCACGCGGTATTTTACGTCAAAAAGAAACCTGGTTTATATTCATCAACGATGGTCAAAAAATGGGTCTAGGTGAATGTGGTCTTCTTCGGGGGCTAAGTTGTGATGATCGTCCAGACTATGAGGAGAAACTGGCCTGGACCTGTGCAAATATTCATTTAGGGAAAGATTTTCTTTATGCTTCTCTTGTGGAATTTCCGTCAATTCAAATGGGGGTAGAAACTGCTTTTTTATCCATGCTTTCCGACGATCCCTTTCTACTTTTCCCTAATGCTTTTTCAAGCTCCGAGGCTTCAATCATAATCAATGGTTTGATATGGATGGGTGACCTTGACTTTATGCTGGCGCAAGTGAAAGATAAATTAGAGCAAGGCTTTTCGTGTATAAAAATGAAAGTAGGCGCAATTGATTTTGAACAAGAGTTGTCTATTTTGAAAGGCATTCGCAATCAATATACTAAAGAACAACTCGTTTTGCGAGTAGATGCCAATGGTGCATTTAAGGCAGATGCCATAGAAAAGTTACACCGATTAGCAGCATTGGACATTCATTCCATCGAGCAGCCTATTCCTGTTGGAAATTGGCGAGAAATGAATCGTTTATGTAAAGAATCTCCCCTCCCAATTGCCTTAGACGAAGAGTTGATTGGTGTTTTTTCGCGGGAAGATAAAATTGCCTTGTTGGAAGGTATTCAACCTCAGTTCATTATTTTAAAACCAAGTTTTATTGGTGGATTCACTGGAGCAAAAGAATGGTCTACATTGGCGCAAGAGCGTGGAATTGATAGTTGGGTTACCAGTGCACTGGAAAGCAATGTTGGTTTAAATGCCATTGCTCAGTGGACATATCACAACAATTTTAAAGGACATCAAGGATTAGGGACTGGGAATTTATTTACAAATAATATTCCCTCTCCTTTAACAATAGAAAATGGTTATATTAGATTAAGCAACAAAAAAGTATGGACACCCTTAGAACAAATTCTTTTCTAGAAAATTTTCATTCGAAAAAATTATCCTTCGCTTGGTATCTGTTGGGTTCTCTAATCATCATTATTTTTAGTTTTCTAGGGCAAATCCCAACCCTATTTTTTTTGCCGCATCAACACCCAAGTTCAGGAAATCAAATGGATATCTTTGCGCATTTGGATTCGAATCTGACCTTATTCCTTTTATTATTTTCTTATTTAATTGCATTTTTTGGTTTTCTATTTGTGGTCTATCGCATACACAAACAAACCATTGCCTCTGTCACAACTTCTCGGCTAAAGATCGATTTTAAACGTATTCTCTTTGGATTTTTGTTTTGGGGAGGTCTCAGTATTTTTCTCTTTGGGATTGATGTATTTTTATCGCCAGAGGATTATCTGTGGAATTTTAAACCCATTCCTTTTTTAATCATGTTTCTCATCTCGTGTACACTTATTCCATTTCAATCAGCTTTAGAGGAATGGATTTTTCGAGGCTATTTGATGCAAGGATTTGCAACATTGACAAAAAGTCGTTTGATGTCACTTTTACTTACCTCAATCATTTTTGGGTCCTTACATATTTTGAACCCAGAAATCGATAAGTTAGGCTATGGACTTTTGGTTTACTACATTGGTACAGGATTGTTTTTTGGTATCATGAGTTTAATGGATGAAGGCATTGAACTGGCCATTGGCTTTCATGTCGCCAATAACTTGATTACTGCCTTATTGGTAACGGCAGATTGGACAGTTTTCCAAACAGAATCACTCTATAAAGACATTTCTAACCCAAGCCTAATGCCAGAATTGTTGCTGTTTTTAGGATTGATCTATCCCTTAACACTTCTGTTACTAGCAAAAAAATATCATTGGGGTAATTGGGTATATAAACTAACAGCACCTATTCATGTCGATAAAACCTAGTTTTCGAAACATTCACAATCGTTTTCTTTTAAACGGTACTCATTATCGTTTTCAAGATCTATTTGAAATTGCCTATTCCTTCATCAAAGAAGGGAAGGAGCACGAAAGAGCCATTGGGGACTTTTTAATGGATTGGATTCGACCAAATGATACAATTACTTTAAAAACCTCGGGTTCTACAGCTTCGCCTAAATCGATTGTATACAATAAGCAATCAATGGTAAACTCTGCTTTGGCGACGGGAAATCATTTTGGTGTAAGTATTGGCGATCGTGCATTACATTGTTTAAATGCAGATTTTATTGCTGGAAAGATGATGTTGGTTCGAGCCATGATTTTAGGCCTGGAAATCGATTTAGTTCCTCCACAGGGGAATGTATTGATGCATTCAGACAAAACCTATGACTTTGTTGCAATGGTTCCACTACAGGTCAATAATGCATTCGAGGATTTAGATCGTGTAAAAACGCTACTTATTGGTGGTGCACCTACTTCCTTGCAATTAAAAGAGCGATTAAAAGAAAAACAAACCCAATGCTATGAAACCTATGGAATGACAGAAACTTTAACCCATATTGCAGCCAGAAAGATCAATGGAAATTCTGAATATTTCTCTACACTTCCAAATGTTAGTATCTCTCAGGACAAGCGTAACTGCTTGGTAATCGATGTACCCTATTTATCTGAAGAGAAAATTGTCACCAATGATTTGGTAGACATAGAAGGCGATGGTTCTTTTCTTTTGAAAGGAAGGGTGGATAATATGATTAACACAGGAGGCGTTAAAGTGCTTCCTGAAGAGGTAGAAGCGAAAATATCTGCTCATATGGATCTTCCTTTTATCCTGGGTGCAATTAAAGATACTGCATTGGGGCAAAAAATAATTTTAGTGGTTGAAGGCGATTTTCCTGTTAATCTTTTGGAAGATTTGGATAATATTGAACAAATGACGAAATATGAATTACCAAAGGAAGTTCATTCGCTAAAAACATTTGTTCGGACTGCTAATGGGAAAATCAAGCGGAAAGAAACCTTAGCCTTGTTAGACCTGTAAAACCCCCATATTAAAGCGTTCAGTGATTGGGGCATGATTTGCAGCCTCTATCCCCATGCTAATCCATTTGCGGGTCTCTATTGGATTAATAATTGCATCTGTCCAAAGACGGGCGGCAGCATATTCGGGTTTTGTTTGCTTGTCGTATCTCCCTTTGATCTTTTCAAATAATTCTTCTTGTTCTTTTTCCGAAATTTGAATTCCTTTTTTCTTGAGTGAACTTGCCTCGATCTGCATCAAAACCTTAGCAGCCTGCGCCCCTCCCATTACAGCCATTTCGGCTGAAGGCCAAGCAACAATGAGACGTGGATCAAAAGCTTTTCCACACATGGCATAGTTTCCAGCCCCATAAGAATTTCCCATAATTATGGTGAATTTAGGCACCACCGAATTGGACTGAGCATTCACCATCTTTGCACCATCTTTAATGATACCTGCGTGTTCTGCTTTGCTACCCACCATAAAACCGGTTACATCTTGTAAGAAAACCAAGGGAATTTTCTTTTGGTTACAATTGGCAATAAACCGTGTTGCCTTATCGGCTGCATCACCATAGATAACGCCACCTAGCTGCATTTCTCCTTTTTTGGATTTAATGACCTTTCGCTGATTGGCGACAATTCCAACGGCCCATCCATCGATTCGCGCATAGGCAGTAATGATCGTTTTACCGTAACCTGCTTTGTATTCGTCATAATTTCCTTGATCAACCAATTGTTCAATCAAAGGATAAGTATCGTATGGAGTAGAACGGGTTGTTGGTAAAAGTCCAAAGATTTGTTCTGCCTCATTCTTTGGCAATTGTGGCTTAACTCTATTGAATCCAGCCTTTTCCGGCTCACCTATTTTATCAATAAGGGAGCGTATTTTATTTAGCGCAGCCAAATCATCAGGTACATTGTAGTCGGTTACCCCACTTATTTCAGAATGGGTTGTTGCTCCGCCCAAGGTTTCGTTGTCAATTTCTTCACCAATGGCCGCTTTGACCAAATAGCTCCCAGCCAAGAAAATACTTCCCGTTTTATCGACAATCAATGATTCGTCAGACATAATGGGGAGATAGGCTCCACCTGCAACACAACTTCCCATAACAGCGGCAATTTGTGTAATTCCCAAACTACTCATTTTAGCATTATTTCTAAAAATGCGACCAAAATGTTCTTTATCAGGGAAAATTTCATCTTGCATGGGTAAAAAGACTCCTGCAGAATCGACAAGATAGATGATAGGAAGTTTGTTTTCCATGGCAATT
>CAJQKN010000143.1 GCA_905478905.1 uncultured Flavobacteriaceae bacterium
CATTTACAAGGTAAATTTCATTGAGAAAATCTTGGCGGTCTTGATGGCCAAGCTATCCAACTTTGTACCTGAGGCTGGGATTTGGATGAACACCCAGCGTCCCGAGTGGAACGATGCTAACAATGCTTTGGTAGGAAATGGTGTTTCCATGGTTACCCTTTATTACCTGAGAAGGTTTTTGTCCTTCTTCAAAACAACCTTAACTGCTACAACAACTTCTTCTTTCGCAGTATCTTCCGAAATACAGGTCTTTTTTAATGCATTGAACGAGGCATTTAATCATCATAGAGCAGTGCTTGGAAATAAAATTTCTGATGTAGAACGTAAAACATTCATGGATGCTTTTGGGCAAGCAGCAAGTAACTACAGAGAAGGTATTTATGAAAATGGTTTTTCTGGTGAGAAAACCAGCCTAACAAAAGATCATCTGATTTCTTTTGTGGAAACTAGTCTCCTCTTTTTGGAGGACTCAATTCAAAAAAACAAAAGAGACGATGGGTTATATCATGCCTATAATCTAATTTCCATTGACAATGAGCATGCTGTTAGTGTAGATTATCTAGCCGAAATGCTCGAAGGACAAGTGGCTGTTTTAAGTTCAGGGTATTTATCCGCTGACCAAGGATTGGCTGTTCTCGATGCATTACGCAAGAGTACATTATACAGAGTGGATCAACAAAGCTATATTCTTTACCCCAATAAAGATTTGGGGACTTTCGCCACAAAAAACAACATCCCTGTTGAAGCTGTAAACAGCTCGAGCCTCCTTAAAGCATTGGTTTCCATAAACAACCAGCAACTTATTTCAAAAGACATCAATGGGGATTTTCATTTCAATGGTAACTTCAAAAATGCGGATGATCTAGCTACTGCTCTTGGGCAATTACCCCAAGAGTTTACCCCTCTTGTTGAAAAAGAAAGACAACAGGTCCTCAATATCTTTGAAGGGGTATTCAATCATAAAGCCTTTACTGGGCGCTCTGGAACATTCTTTGGGTATGAGGGTCTAGGATCAATTTACTGGCATATGGTTTCCAAATTGTCTGTTGCTGCCTATGAAGTTACCCAAGCAGCACAAAACACCCCTGCATTCGCTCCTCTAAGCAAACACTACTACGAAATAGTCGCAGGAATTGGGGCGCACAAAACTCCTGAAGCCTATGGTGCATTCCCAAGTGATCCCTATTCGCATACACCGGGAGGAAAAGGAGCACAACAACCCGGGATGACTGGACAGGTGAAAGAAGATATTTTAAGTCGCTTTGGAGAATTGGGGGTGCATGTCGAAAATGGAGCCATTCATTTTAACCCATCCTTACTTAGAGAGGAAGAGTTTTTAAGTCAAAAAAGTGTCTTTAACTACTACAGCGTTTTAGGAGAAAAAAATAGCATTGCTTTGGAGAAGGGTAGCCTCGCCTTCACCTATTGTCAAGTGCCCGTTTTATACAAAAAAGGAATCGCCTCTTCCATCAATATTAGCTTCACCAGTGGAGAAGATTTGACCATAGAGGGAAATAGTTTGACCACAGAAATAAGTACTCTACTTTTTAATCGAACAAATGAAGTTCAACAAATAGAAGTAACCATTGGCTAAGAAATGAAACGATTGATAGTTTCTCGAAAAACAAATAAGCTGGCAATAAACCTAGTGTTGCTGCTGAGTTTATTTATGCTTAGCTGTAGTGATACAAAAGAAAGTATACAACACATGCGCACAGCCTCGGAAATTTTGGGAAATCCTGCTTTTCCAGCCATTTCTTACGGTGGCTATCGATCCACCTCTCGAGAAATACAACCCAGTATTAAACAACTCAAAGCGGATGTTCAAATTCTTCATGCCATGGGAATTCGTCTCCTACGCACCTATAATCTACAGTTTGAGCATACACCAAACCTGTTAAAGGCAATTCGTGAATTGCAGAAAGAGGATCCCAGCTTTGAAATGTATGTCATGTTAGGAACTTGGATCGATTGTAAGCATGCTTGGACCGACAATCCAGATCATTCTCAAGAAAATTTGGCCAACAACACCAGTGAAATAGAAAAAGCTATCGTTTTAGCCAACGAATACCCCGATATCATTAAAATAATCGCTGTAGGAAATGAAGCCATGGTTCATTGGGCTTCGTCCTACCATCTTGCTCCTAAATTTATTCTTAAGTGGGTAAATTATTTACAACAATTAAAAGTAGAGCATAAGCTTCCAAAAGAATTGTGGATCACAAGCTCTGATGATTTTGCTTCATGGGGAGGGGGAGGTACTGAATACCACACTAAAGAATTAAGTGACTTAATGAAAGCAGTCGATTATATTTCTATACATACCTATCCTTTTCACAATACACACTACAATCCTCGTTTTTGGGAAGAAACAACTCCTGCATTAGAAGCGAAGAATAAACAGGATCGAATTGAAGCTGCGATGAGCCGTGCGCTGAATTTTGCTATTGGGCAATACACCAATGTTAAAAAGCATATGCTCTCCTTGGGTATTGACAAACCCATTCATGTTGGGGAAACTGGCTGGGCAACAAAATCGAATGGCTTATATGGAGCTAAAGGTTCTCGTGCAGCAGATGAATACAAACAGGCCTTGTACTACGACAAAATACTAGATTGGTCTACCAAAAATAATATCACCGTGGTCTATTTTTCTGCCTTCGATGAATCTTGGAAAGACGGCAATAGTCCCGATGCTTCCGAAAACAACTTTGGCTTATTTACCATTGATGGAAAAGCAAAATACGCTCTTTGGCCTTTGGTTGATCAAGGAATATTTGAGGGACTCAGTAGGGAAGAAAACGGAATGCCTATAGAAAAAACCTATGGGGGGAGTGAATCAGCCATTTGGGCAACAACAAACGAACTTAACGATTAAGCATGAAGCATTACTCCATTCTATTCGTATTAGTTACTGTATCCCTTTTGGCTTGCGAAAAGACTACGAATAACACTGTTCGGATTGATGCACAAAAAATAGTGGTGAATGATCGTCCCTATTTAATTAAGGGGATCTGTTATCATCCTGTTCCAAAAGGATCAAACGAACGAAGCTTTGTATCAATTGACCAAGATTTATCTTTGATGATAGAAGCTGGCATCAACACCATTCGCGTCTATGCTCCCATTGATGATGTGGCTATTCTCGATAAAATTCATGCGGCAGGCATAAAGCTTATCGTTGGTTTTGGCTATAATCAGGGAGGAGTTTTTGATATCGCCTCTGGGAGTCTCCTTGATTATGTGACGAAATATAAAACACATCCCGCCATTTTATTTTGGGAACTAGGTAACGAATACAACTATCATCCCGAATGGTTTGATGGCGATATAAACAACTGGTATACTGCTTTAGAAAAAACGGCACAGTTGATCAACGCCTTGGATGCAAATCACCCAGTATCAACAGCACATGGTGAAATCCCAACCCAAGAGGTTCTCAATGAAAACCCTTCCATAGACGTTTGGGGAGTAAATGTATACCGCTGGGATTTACCCGCAAGCCTAATAGAGGAATGGAAATCCCGATCGACCAAACCATTGTATTTTTCTGAAGCAGGTGCCGACAGCTATATGACAATCGAAAAAGACGGCTATGCCGCAGGAGAAAACCAAAAAGCACAGGCAGACGCCACCGAAACAATTTTAAACCAACTCTTTGAAGATCCCGAAATTGTAAGTGGTGTTACCCTCTTTTCTTTTACCGATGGATGGTGGAAGGCTGGAAATCCCAATCAACAAGATGTTGGTGGATGGGCACCAAACAGTTCTGGCGTCCCCTATGATGGTGCACCCAACGAAGAATATTGGGGAATCGTGGACATAGAGCGAAACAAAAAAGAAGCTTTTTATGTCCTCCAAAAAAAATATAAGCAATTAAACTAAAAACAAAGCATATGTCAATTCAATCTTCCACATCAAAAATCCCTATGGGTCAAAAGATTGCTTTTGGCGTGGGGATGCTGGCCAATCAAATGTTCCCAGCAGCCATCAGTATTTTTATCGTTGTGCTTGTTCAGGACTTAGGCTTTCCAGGCTGGATGTGGGGAGTTGTGTCTTTAGCTCCACGAATTTTTGACTCGGTCACTGACCCTATTATGGGGTTTATCTCTGACAACACAAAATCAAAATGGGGAAGAAGAAGACAGTACGTTTTCATTGGAGCAATTATCATGGGGATTTCATTCATCATCATGTGGCAACTCTTTAGAGATAATCCCATCGACTATAACTTTGCTTATTTTCTTTTTTGGTCGTTTGTTTTTTACCTCGGTCTAACCATTTTCAGCGTTCCCTATGTGGCCATGGGTTACGAAATGAGCGATGATTTTCATGAACGAACAAGCATAATGGCCGTTGCTCAATGGATCGGGCAATGGGCATGGGTAATCGCTCCCTGGTTTTGGGTCATTATGTACGATACCGAATGGTATGCAACTGCAGATATTGCTGTAAGAGATTTAGCAGTATGGGTTGGTGTCGTTTGCGCCTTATTTGCCATTACGCCTGCAATCTTTATAAAAGGTAAATCGACCTTAAACGAAGATTACTCGCCCCTTAACCTAAAAAATGTGGGAGGAAGTCTAAAAGAAATCTGGTACAGTTTTGTAGAAGCATTTAAATCTTCCCCTTTTAGAAAGCTTTGTTTTGCAACCTTTTTAATCTTCAATGCCTTCAATACCGTTGCTGCTTTTACCTTTTTTATCATTGTCTACTATCTGTTTAGCGGAGATGCAGGTGCTGCAGGAATATGGCCTACTCTTTTTGGGAGTATAGGTGCTTTATCAACCACTTTTTTAGTCATTCCTACTGTTGCTCGCATGTCTAAATTGATGGGGAAAAAGAAAGCCTTTTTAATTTCTCAATCCATTTCTGTTTTCGGATATATCTTACTTTGGTTTTTATTTGTTCCCGGAAAACCCTATTTGTTCTTAATCGCACTTCCCTTTTTCTCTTTCGGAATTGGTGGCCTCTTTACCATAATGATGTCGATGACCGCTGATGTGATCGATTTGGATGAATTGACATCAGGAAAACGTCGTGAAGGAATTTTCGGAGCAATCTACTGGTGGATGGTTAAGTTTGGATTTGCAATTGCTGGTGGACTTAGTGGTGCTATTTTCTCCCTAATCGGCTTTGATGCAAGTTTAGAAACACAGTCAGAAACAGCAATTACTGGACTGCGAATGTTCTTTTCCGGTTTACCTATTTTAGGCACCTTGGCAGCCATGTATATTATGCGTAATTATGAGATATCAGAAGAACGTGCAAAAGAAATTTCTGCTCAATTAAAAATAAAACGAGGAGAAGAATAAACCACGGTTAAGAATGAAAAACATTTTGTTACTTTTCGGACTACTTTTTAGTTTCTTCATGCTTAATGCGCAAGAGCGTAGTTTGGTCTGGGCAGATGAATTTAATGGAACTGAACTAAACGAAAAGGATTGGTCTTTTCAACTTGGCGATGGCTGTCCAGCTCTTTGCGGATGGGGAAACAAAGAAAGACAGATATATACCAAGCGCAATCACAGGCTGGAAAACGGCATGCTCTTCATACAAGCCAGAAAAGAAAATGATCGCTATACCTCGATGCGAATTTCTTCCAAAGGAAAAAAAGAATTCCAATATGGCCGTTTTGAAATCCGCGCAAAATTGGCTGTTGGCGAGGGTGTATGGCCTGCATTTTGGCTCTTAGGTAGTAATATAGACGAAGTAGGTTGGCCATTGAGTGGAGAGATTGATGTACTGGAATATGTAGGACGAGCACCACAAGAAATTTTCACCACCTTACATACCCAAGATAAAAACGGCGATTTGGCCAATACTAAGACGACACATATTGCAAATATTGAAGAAGGTTTTCATGTCTATGCTGCCGAATGGGATGCCAAAAGCATCGCTTTTTTTGTAGATGGTGTCAAAGTATATACCTTTGCTCCCAAAGAAAGAACTGCGGCTATATGGCCGTTTGATCAACCCTTTTATCTTTTACTCAATCTAGCCATTGGAGGGCACTTTGGTGGCCCAGAAGTAGACGACGACATTTTTCCGCAAGAATTTATTGTGGATTATATTCGGGTCTATCAGTAACGCTATCGCTAGTTTATTAGGTTCCCCAGTAAAGGGAGTTACTCCAACTGTTTACGCGATAATATCAAGCATCATCTTCAGCATGCCAAAAGGGGTTCATATCGATTAAATTCCTGTTAAAGCTTTTTAAAAACTAGAGATATTACGTAGGTTTGAATCATGAACATTCGGCTTGGTGCTTTATTGGGAGTTTTTTTACTGTCGGCTGCCCTTTGGGGGCAAAACGAAAATAAACCCGTGCAAAAAAAATTCGATATTGACCCAAAGTCAAAGTCATTACTCAAGCTCCCCGAAAGAAACCCTTTGCCTGATTTTCTCAAAAAAGATTTTTTATCCAAAACCCCAAATCCTACTGCTGCTCCAAAAAGTTTTGAGCAAGACATTCAAATGGGCCTTAAAGAAGATTTTTTGGATCCAGGAGAAGAATACCTCAAACGTTTACAATCCCCCGAATCAGAAAAAAATCCCGGAGAATTTAAGGTCGATCAATACTTAGGCGATTTTAAGAGCAATGCTGAACGTGTACGCATTGTGTTTCGTGATCATCAACAACCGGATGGAGATCGAATACAAGTTCGATTAAATGACAATGTGTTTTCTCCCAATATCTTATTGGTTGAAAGCTATAAAAAACTTGATGTTGATCTTACTCTTGGCTTCAATAAAATTGATTTTGTCGCCTTAAACCAAGGAGAATCTGGGCCAAATACTGCCGAGGTGAGGGTCTATGATGAACAAGGGAAATTAATGATGGCCAATCGATGGAATTTAGCCACTGGTTCAAAAGCCACTTTTATTGTGGTTCGAGAAGAATAAAATTTTATTAAATTTTTAAACTACAATTGGCTAAAGTTGTACTTTGTAAGCCGTAAATCTTAATATTATGAACAAAAAAACACAATCAGCATTGCTTCTTGGTGGACTCCTTCTTGGGTTCATTGGCTGTAATGTTCCTACAAAAAAAGCAATAGGAATTGATCTTAGCTTAATCGACAAAGAAATTCGTCCTCAAGACGACTTTTATAACTATGTCAATGGTACATGGATGAAAAATACTGAAATTCCTGACGATAAAACCCGTTGGGGGAGTTTCAATGAATTACGCGAAAACACCGATGCCGATGTCCTAGCAATCCTGAAAAAAGCAGCAAATGATCCAAACTTAGATACAAGTTCAGACGAAGCAAAAGCTGTCACCGTTTTTCAATTAATCAACGATACAATCAAACGAAATGAATTGGGTATAACACCTCTTCTACCCCATATCGAGCGAATTAATGCAATACAATCTAAAGCTGATCTTCAGCCTTATTTAGAAGAAAATATTCGTCTAGGTGGCTATGCACTCTTTGGTTTTGGTGTTTCTGCTGACGCAAAAGACAGCAACAAAAATGTTGCACAATTATATCCTGGTGCACTTGGAATCGAACGGGATTATTATTTAAAAGACGACGAAGATTCAAAAAAAATAAAGACGGCCTATCAGAAACATGTTGCACGGATGTTTGGATTCATTGGCAAAACAGCCGAAGAAGCTGAAACTCTTGCCGCAGAAGTTGTTGCCATAGAAAGCCAATTAGCTAATGCACGCATGGACAAGGTCGAACGACGCAATCCGGCCAAACGCTATAACCCAAGAACCACTGATGAGTTAGGAAATATTGCGCAGCAAATTGATTGGCCTGCCTATTTAGCAGGAATTGGAACAGAAGGGGTAGAAAATCTTGTGGTAACAGATCTAGGCTTCTTTTCTTCCTTAGATACAATCCTCAATGAAAATTCTATTTCTGCCCTAAAAACTTATTTATTGTGGACTTTAATTGACGGTACAGCCAGTCGATTAAGTATGGAAATTGATCGTGCAAATTGGGATTTTTACAGTAAAACCCTTCGCGGGGCAATTGCACAAGAACCCTTGGAAAAACGCTCCATACGAACCGTAAATGGAACCCTTGGAGAAGCATTGGGTAAATTGTATGTTGGAGAAAAATTTCCGCCTGAGGCCAAAGCACAAATGAAAGAATTGGTTGGGAACCTAGTGAAAGCCTATACCAACAGAATCAATGCAAAGGCTTGGATGGATGATGAAACAAAGGCAAAGGCCATCAAAAAATTAGAATTGACAACCGTTAAAGTAGGTTATCCCGATCAGTGGGAAGACTATTCAGATCTTTCGTTGGTCAACGAAGCAGGGGAGTTGAATTATTTTGATGCAATGCTGAATGTTGGTACCTATAACTTTGCTGAAAATTTGGCTGAACTTGGACAAGCTGTAGACAAAACCAAATGGTTTATGTCGCCTCAAACGGTGAACGCATATTACAATCCGGCCTACAATGAAATTGTATTTCCTGCCGCCATCCTTCAACCCCCATTCTTCGATTTTACAGCAGACGCTGCTGTAAACTATGGTGGAATTGGTGGAGTGATTGGACATGAAATTTCGCATGGTTTTGACGATTCTGGTGCCGACTACGATGCCTATGGAAACTTAGTCAATTGGTGGACAGAAAAAGATCTAGATGAGTTCAACGCTTTGGGTGATAAGCTTGCTAATCAATACAGTGCCATTGAAGTATTGCCAGAAACCTTCATCAACGGGAAGTTTACCCTTGGGGAAAACATTGGTGATGTTGGGGGTATTCATGCTGCTTTTGATGCCTTAGCCATCCATCATCAAGAAAATGGAAAACCTGAACCCATTGATGGATTTACTGCAGAAGAACGTTTTTTCCTTTCATGGGGAACCATTTGGCGTGCTAAAATTCTCGATGAGGCCCTAAAAAATCAAGTGCGAACTGACCCGCATTCCCCAGGATATAATCGTGCAAATCAACCGCTTAAAAATATGGATGCCTTCTACGCCACCTTCAATGTTCAAGAAGGCGATAAAATGTATCTCCCCAAAGAAGATCGCGTCTATATTTGGTAAAGTAGTTGAATTATTTTAGAAGGAACTGTCTAAAAAGTCATATTTTTATCAATCTGAACTCATTTTAGGTTCGAAAACACATTGAAAAACAGTCATTTGTCATGCTGAAATAAATTCAGCATGACAAATTTTACCTTTATTCAGACAGCCTTTTCTATTATAATCCTATGGAAGCATTTTCTTCACTACTTCAATCGCTTATTGGTTCATTAGAGTGGGTCATGCTAAGCCTTATTCTTGGGGGAGGTGTTTTCTTACTGCTTCAGTCAAAGGGTTATGCTCTACTCAATCTAAAGCAAGCGTGGAAATTGCTTTTCAAAAAAGAAAACGACAAAGGAATTTCTCGCTTCGAGGCATTGTCTGCTGTTTTAGCCTCAACGGTAGGTCTTGGAAATATTTCAGGAGTAGCCATTGCTATTTATATGGGAGGACCAGGTGTACTGGTTTGGATGTGGATTACGGCAGCAGTGGGTGCGGTCATCAAGTTTTACAGTAGCGCTTTGGCTGTTTTATTACGCGAAAAAGAAGCCGATGGAAGCCCTCTGGGTGGACCCATGTATTATATGACCATAGGTATTCCTCGTTGGGGAAAACCCTTGGCTATTTGGTTTTCAATTGCAGGCTTATTTGGGGTACTTCCCGCTTTTACTGCAAATCAGTTAACCCAAACTGTCATGACGGTAGTGCAGCCTAATCAATACATTTCAATCGGTGATTTTTATTGGAAAATTCTCCTAGGTGTGCTCTTTGTCCTTATAAGTGGCTGGGTTATTTTGGGTGGATTAAAAAAAATTGTGACTGTCACTTCTAAGCTAGTCCCCATCATGGTGATGCTCTATTTCAGCATGGGTGTTTTTATTTTACTAAACAACTACTCCCTTGTACTTCCTGCCTTGTCGTCAATTTTCTCCGAGGCTTTTAATCTAAATACTGCTGTTACTGGTGGCTTTTGGGGATTGATTCTCTTGGGGGTTAGACGAGCGGTTTTTTCCAACGAGAGTGGAGTTGGAAATGCGCCCATGTACCACGGCCAGTCTTCTACCAAAGAACCTGTACACGAAGGTCTTGTCGCTGCTTTGGGCCCATTGTTGGATACCGTTTTGGTTTGCTCAATTACGGGTGTCATCATTATTATTAGTGGAGCCTATTTAGGAAGCGACCTCAACGGAATTTCCCTAACACTACAAGCTTTCAATCTACTTTTCTTTGGAATTGGAGATAAGTTATTACTGCTCATGGTTTTGGTTTTTGGGATTTCAACCTTGTTGACCTATTCCTATTACGGTGTAAAATGCCTCAATTTTTTAACCAATAAAAAATGGGGACACATTTATAATTATGTCTATTTAGGAAGTATTGTGTTTTCGGCTATTGCCACGGTAGATGTTGTTATTGGGATCATTGACTTGTCTTTTGCGCTCATGTGTATTCCAAACATGATCGCACTTCTTTACCTCTCTTCTCAAGTGAAAGAACGCATAGTCCGTTTAAAAAAAGCACCCTAGTATGACACAAAAACAATACTTGCTTTTGGTTATGATTCTTGTTCCATTAATTGGCTTATACTTCAATGTTTTTGCTTTGTTTTTAGTTCTTCCGCTATGGTTAATACGCCCAAAAAAATAATACAATTCCATTAAAACTTCCTCCTGAATTCTTTCCCAAAACATTTTCATATTTTCAAAAGAAAAATTTTATCTTTAGATAATGAACCAAACAATGGGTTTTAGAGACATACAGGGAAATCAAATTGATCCTATTGATCATACCCGAAAAATTTTGGCCAACAATCCCACCGTAGATATCCATGTGGGAACAGATTCGCAAAGTATTGCTAAACATACACGTTATACAACCGTAATTGCCTATCGTTATGGAAATAGAGGTGTTCACTATATCTTAAAAAAAAGCGGAATGCCAAAGATCAAAGATTTGTGGACACGTTTATGGAAAGAAACCGAAATGAGCATTGATGTCGCTGAATGGATCAATCAGGCCCTAGATGTTCGCGCAGAAATCGATATGGATTATAACGAAGATGAAAATTTTAAATCTAATAAACTTGTCAATGCTTCACGTGGCTGGGCCAATTCGCTGGGTTATAAAGTAAATATAAAACCACATGGACAAATTGCCACAAGAGCTGCAGACTATCACTGCAAATAAATCAGTATTCCTCCATGAAAGCTTTTATTTTTGACCTTGATGGTGTAATTGTGGACACCGCAAAATACCATTATCTGGCCTGGAAACGCATTGGCGAAAAAGTTGGTTTCTCCCTCACCCATGACCAAAATGAATCCCTTAAAGGCGTGAGTCGTAAGGAATCTTTGGAGCGCATTTTAGACTGGGCAAATGTGCGCCTTTCGGAAGAAGAAAAGGAGGCGCTTTTGATTGAAAAAAACGAAGATTATCTTCAGCAAATTGAAGGAATGGGGCAAGAAGAAATTCTTCCCGGTGTTCTCGACCTACTGCATTTTGCGCAAAAAAACAACATCCCCGTATCCTTGGGCTCCGCCAGTAAAAACGCCACCCGTATCCTTAAAAAATTAGCGATAGACCATCTCTTCAATGCCATCGTCGACGGAAATAATGTTACCGCTTCAAAACCCAACCCTGAAGTCTTTTTAAAAGGAGCTGAATTACTCAAACAAGAACCAAACAACTGCATTGTTTTTGAAGATGCCGCAGCAGGAATTCAAGCAGCAAAAGCTGCCGGAATGATTTCCATTGGCATGGGGGGGACAGAAGAAGTAAAAGCTGCTGACCACTGTTTTACCTCTATGACCGCAATAACTAAAGAATTTATCACCACACTCTAAGCGAATGAATATTGACAATTACCCACAACATCCTTGGAAAATTATAGAAGAAGGATGGAATATAGAAAATACAAAAGCTTCAGAAAGTCTTTTTAGTTTAGGCAATGGTGCCATGGGACAGCGAGCTAACTTTGAAGAAGACTTCAGTGGAGATAGCTTTCAAGGAAGCTATGTTGGCGGAGTCTATTATCCCGATAAAACACGTGTTGGTTGGTGGAAAAACGGCTATCCTGAGTACTTTGCAAAGGTCTTGAATGCTCCCAATTGGATTGGGCTACATCTACAAATTAATGGTGAATTATTTGACCTCAACAAGGCCACCAAAATAGAACAGTTTTATCGTGAACTCGATATGGAAACGGGTCTATATCTCCGCCGATTCAAGGCGCTATTCAATGGTGTTAATGTTTCCATAGAAAGCAAGCGCTTCTTGTCTTTGGCTCGACCCAAACTCGGTGTCATTGAGTACAGTATTACCACCGATCGAGCTGTCACTATAGACCTTCAACCCTATGTCGATGCTGGTATAAAAAATCATGATAGCAATTGGGATGACCAATTCTGGGCCATCGATCAAAAAATAGCTGAAAACAATCGTGTTTATATAGAAGCCCATACACTTAAAACTAATTTTAGTGTGGGCACCTTTATGGAAGCAAAACTCTTTGAGGCAGGCGCCCTACTTGATTCTTCAACTACTCAAAAAATAGAAGAGCAAAAAGTGGGTCAACAATTTATCCATAAACTAAAAGCGAATACCCCCCTCACATTAGTTAAACTTGGAGGCTATGTAAGTAGTCGAAATTTCCCTAAAACTTCGCTTGAAAAAGAAGCGAAACAGCTTTTAGACGAGGCAACTAAACTTTCGTTCTCTGCTCTTTTTGACGAACAAAAAAAAGCATGGGCGAACATATGGAAAAGTGCAGACATAAACATTGAGGGAGACATAAAAGCACAGCAAGCCATTCGGTTCAATATTTTTCAACTCAACCAAACCTATACGGGTGAGGATGCTGGACTTAACATTGGACCCAAAGGTTTTACAGGCGAGAAATATGGAGGAAGCACTTACTGGGACACCGAAGCTTATTGTATTCCTTTTTATATGGCAACCAAAAATCAAACCGTTGCCAGAAATTTATTGACCTATCGTTACAACCAATTGGATCGCGCCATAGAAAACGCCGAAAAACTTGGCTTTTCTAAAGGTGCTGCACTCTACCCAATGGTAACCATGAATGGGGAAGAATGCCATAATGAATGGGAAATTACCTTTGAAGAAATTCACCGAAACAGTGCCATTGCCTTTGCCATTTTTAATTACACTCGCTATACGGGCGACCTGTCATATATTCCTGAAATGGGAATGGAAGTTCTTATTGGTATTGCGCGCTTTTGGCGTCAACGCATTAATTTTTCTTCCGCCAAAAATAAATATGTAATCCTGGGTGTAACTGGACCAAATGAATATGAAAATAATGTCAATAACAATTGGTATACAAACTACAGTGCGCGATGGTGTATGTCCTATGCAGCCGATCAGTTAGCTGCATTGCGATTGTCTTCTCCAAAAGAGGCTGCGCGTATTGAACAGAAAACAAGCCTCCAAGAAGAAGAATTAGCGCTGTGGAAAGAGGCGGCAGAAAACATGTACTTGCCGCAGGACGAAAAGCTTAATGTTGTCCTTCAGCAAGATGGATTCTTAGACAAAGAATTGGTAAAAGTAGCTGATTTAAATCCTAGCGAACGCCCCATTAATCAGCACTGGTCTTGGGATCGAATTTTACGCTCTCCCTACATTAAACAAGCAGATGTTTTACAGGGTATGTACTTCTTTGAAGAAGACTTTGATGAGGATACAGTCCGAAGAAATTATGCTTTTTACGAGCCCTTTACAGTGCATGAATCTTCGCTATCACCTTGTGTTCATTCTATTATTGCCGCCAAACTAAAAGAAGACGAGGCCGCTTATGCCTTTTACTTACGAACTGCTCGCTTGGATTTAGACGACTATAATGCCGAAGTTGAAGAAGGTTTACATATTACCTCTATGGCAGGTACATGGATGAGTATTGTAGAGGGATTTGCTGGAATGCGTGTTAAAAACGACAGCCTTTCTTTTTCTCCTCGACTGCCAAAGGCTTGGGATAAACTTTCGTTTAAAATTAATTTTAGGGACCATATTTACTCAATAACAATGGGGCAAAATACATTTTACTGTGAAGTAGATTCCGATGCTGAAAAGACACTAATTATTGCAGAAAAAGAACACCTATTCTCCAAAGAAATTTCAATTGAACTCCAAGAAATCAATGTTTATTGATGATTACTCCCTTCCAGCCAAGAATGTCCATAGATTCCATTTTTCAAAAGGTACTTTCTTTCTTTGATTCATAAAAAAAAGGATGGAAAATTAACATTTGAATTCGGTGAAGCCAAAGCTTTTTAATAGCTTTAACCCATGGAAAACAAACAACAACTATTAGTAAAACGGCCCGTTGGTATTCCGGGTGAAGACACCTGGTCATTCAATTCTACTCCTATCCGCCCTTTAGAAGAAGGCGAAATGCTTGTCGAGCAACACTATATCTCTCTTGATCCTGCTATGCGTGGATGGATGAATGAATCCCGCTCATATATTCCCCCTGTTGAATTGGGCGAAGTAATGCGAGCTGGAACGGTAGGAAAAGTAATCCAAACCCAAGGGAAATCTCTCTTCGAAGTAGGTGACTATATCACTGGCTGGGGAGGCGTACAAACCCACCACATTACCAAAGGGGAACAGTACTATAAAGTTGATCCTAGTCGTGCGCCCTTGCCCGCCTATATTGGTACGTTGGGCATGCCAGGAATGACCGCCTATTTTGGCATTTTACAAGAAGGGCAAATCAAAGCAGGAGAAACAGTCTTGGTTTCTGGAGCGGCTGGAGCTGTAGGAAGTATCGTTGGACAAATAGCGAAAATTAAAGGATGTCGCGTTGTTGGAATTGCGGGTGGAAAAGAAAAGTGTGACTACCTAATCAATGAACTAGGCTTCGATGGAGCTATTGATTATAAAAACGAAAGCGTTTTAAAAGGGATCAAGCAGCATTGCCCAAAAGGAATCGATGTTTATTTTGACAATGTGGGTGGAGATATTTTGGATGCGGCCTTAGTTTTCTTACGTAAAAATGCCCGCGTAATTATTTGTGGTGCCATATCCCAATACAATGCAACCGAAGCAATAAGTGGTCCCAAAAATTATCTTTCACTATTGGTTAATCGCGCTTCCATGAAAGGTATTGTAGTATTGGATTATGCGCCAAATTATGTAATGGCCATGAAAGAAATGGCTGGATGGATGCAAGAAGGGAAATTGAAAAGCCGAGAAGATATTTATGAAGGCATCGAAAATTTCAGAGAAACATTTTTACGATTATTCTCAGGGGAAAAGAACGGAAAACTTGTCTTAAAAGTTAACTAGTTCATTCTTAGTAACTTGTTTACAACTTATATTGAGTAATTGCTACAACAGCGGTGGTTAAGCGTATCTTTGTTTTAGAACAGTAGTAAATAAGCTATGGCGCTTGAACTTTTATTCATGCAGTTTTTCTTTTTACTGTTAGCTGTTTTGATTTTATATTTAAATCGAAATATGCTTACAAAAAGTAGCTCTTTTAAGCTTAAGAAAAAGCCTAAAAACACAGAAGCTCTCCCTTATCAATAAAAGAAAACGGCAGTCTAAATCATTTTTTTGACCTTACAGATTTAAGGTCAATGGGAAGCTAACCCTTCTATTTTGACGAACTACTCTCCAATTAAATACAACTTTGTTTGTCGCTTATTGACATAGGCAAAACCATCCGGGCCAAAATATCCAGCTTCTTCGAGCATGACACGAATATCTTTTTCCCAAGCTTTAATGTATACTTTGGTGTTCAATTCAATAGCATAGACCGTGTTTTCGTGCAGCGGCCAATCTCCAGATCCTGGAACACCCTCCTGGGCATCCCACATGCCAAAAGTAGTCCCGGCTGAATGACCATAAAGGCCCAAAGGATGGGTGTAAATTTGCGGGCGAAGCCCTTCTGCCCTTCCAGCTTCTAGGGCCATAGCCAAGGTTTCATTTCCAGTGCGTCCTGTTTTGAATCGGTCGGTAAATAAATCTTGTACGCGATTTCCCTCGGCAAGTGCATTTTCCAGTTCTTTGGGTGCTTTTGTTTCATTGCGTTTCAAAACATAGGCCAATTCTTGGCAATCGGTATTCAATCCTAAATAGGTAATTCCAAAGTCACAATGAACTAAATCTCCAGGCTGAATGACATCAAATTTAGATTTTCCATCAAAGGCATATAAATCGCTCTTTCCCGATCGTTGAACATCAATGGTTGGATGAAACCAGGTTTTAAGCCCAAGGGAACTCACTTTTTCACGCAACCACCAAACTACATCATCAGTAGTGGTTACTCCTGGAGTAATGACTTTGGTCGAAAAGGCTTCCGCAATAATGTTGTGGGTTATTTCTACCAATTGATTGTAGACCATCATTTCTCGCGATGTTCTGGTTTCAATCCAGGCAGTAGCAAGAGGTTCAGCACTCACCAAACGTTTTTTCAATTTAGAGGATAAGGCTTCCTCAAACAAGCGGTAATCGGTTTGCGCCAAGCCGTCAACAATCCCATAATTTTCTGAGGTATTAATGCCAATCTTTTTGGGATTTTTTAGGGTAAGATAGTCCACCAAAGCTTTCATTTGATCGGGCTGCTCTTCTTTATTCCAAACAGAAGGAATGAGTTTTCCAAAAGGATAGCGTGTAATTGCCGCTCGACTTAATTCTCCTGTTTTTGCATCCAAGGTAAAGACCAATATCGTACGCCTTCTGGCATTTAACCAGGTGGGTGGCAACATGGTTTTTACCACAGGATCTTCGTTATATTCACGAGTAATCAAAACCCATGCATCTAGTTGATGTTCTTTCATTAGGGCCGGAAGGAGCTCCGTAAATCGCTGGTGTTGAATTTCTTCCATTACGATAGCACGTTCCTTTAGGGGCAAAATTGCCTGTGCTGCTAACGAAAAACTGAATAGTCCTGCAAATAGAAATAGTAAAGTGCGCATATTAATCTAGGCTTGGTGGTCCTGGTAAAATTCGAGGATCATAGGTTTTGTTTAGTTTATTGTCTTTGAAGTCTTTTTTCACTGCTTCTACCAGTTTTGGGTCTTTGTATAAATCGGCCATGGTCATGGCCAATGCTTTTGCAGCATAGGTCATTCCTTTGTGACCAATAGACATTCCTGTACAGGCCACAACAGCCCATGAGTGCCAAGGACCTCCACTGGAAGCAACTGTAGCTGACATTCGAATTACGGGTACAATTTGACTTACGTCGCCAACATCAGTCGACCCTCCCTGTGCAGGAAGTGTTTCTTTGAGGGGATGAACACTTCCGTCAATTCCCAGCTGGGGTTTTCCAGCTTCTTTTAAAATTGTATTGGCATAGGCTACTTCTTCCTCAGAATAGGTTATTTCTCCTAAAGCTTCCATGTTTTTTTGCATGGCTTCAGCCCCCGTTCTATTTACCTGAATTTCATAAATCCCTGAAATAAGTTTTGTTTCATAGGTC
This sequence comes from uncultured Flavobacteriaceae bacterium, assembly GCA_905478905.1. GTDB lineage: Bacteria > Bacteroidota > Bacteroidia > Flavobacteriales > Flavobacteriaceae > Arcticimaribacter. The sequence goes on from CAJQKN010000143.1 coordinate 17,448, forward strand.
GTTCCGCTCATCAAAGCAGCTCCTTTAGCAATGGCTAAAGCGCGTTCGTACAATACATCAACTTTTTCACGGTTATTTTCACGCAGACGAGTCCAAATTTGAGCAAAGTCGGGAACCACATTGACCACATCTCCCGCCTTTTCGATTTGATAATGAATTCGTGAAGTGGGTAAAATGTGTTCCCGATAATAATTGAGTCCAGTTGTATATAACTCCATTGCATCAACGGCACTTTTCCCGTTCCAAGGGTCGGAAGAGGCGTGGGAAGAGCTTCCGTAAAACTTTACGCGAAAATCAACCAAGGCTTTACTGCTTTGTGTTCCAGCTTCATTGCTGTCTCCAGGATGCCAATCCATACATACATCCAATTGATCGAATACCCCGGCACGTGCCATCCAAACTTTGGCGAAAATAGTTTCTTCGGCGGGGGTTCCGTAAAAAATGACCGTTCCCTTTAAAGCCCCTTTTTCTATTTGTTCTTTAATGGCCACAGCAGCTCCAAGGCTAGCCGTTCCAAAAAGATTATGTCCACATCCATGCCCCGCTCCACCTTCCACGCGAGCTTCGCGAGTAGGTTGCCGCTTTTGAGAAATTCCTGCATTGGCATCAAATTCGCCCAATATCCCAATCACAGGACTCCCTGAACCATATTTGGCCATAAAAGCAGTAGGAATATCCGCAACATTTTCGATCACCTCAAAATCATTTTCGCGCGCATAATCCATAAGTTGCTTAGCCGACTTATACTCAACCAATGAGGTTTCTGCTGCTTCCCATATAGCATCGCTAATGGTGATCATACTCTCTTTTTGGGCTTCGACTGAAGCTTGAATTTCCTTTTTGATTGTTTTTACACTTTGCGCCATTAGTGTAAATGGTGCAACCAAAAGGCTTATGAATACAATAAGGTTGACTGTTTTTTTCATCCGTTAGGTTTTTAATTTATTAAATGTACAATTTTAAATTTTTGTACATTAAACCTCTAAAACATTATCATGCATAGATCATACATTTTCAAACGCTCCCTAATCGCTTTGTTTTTTGTTTTATTCCTAACACAATTTGGGCATGCCCAACGTAAAAAGTCAAAGGCGGTTGAGCCCACTTTTGATTCTTCCTTATACGGATCTCTAGAATATAGAGAACTTGGTCCTTTTCGCGGTGGAAGAGCGGCAGCCGTTACTG
>CAJQKN010000144.1 GCA_905478905.1 uncultured Flavobacteriaceae bacterium
TGTTTTAGTCAATGCAGATTCTCTTTTTACAGGAATCAACACAGTATTAAATCAAGAAGGAAAAGACAATTTATCTACCACTCTCGCCGATCTTTCAAAAACAATTAAACGTATCAATGGAGTTGCTACCTCACTTGATCAATTGCTCGATAGCCAAGATGAGAATTTAACAACTACCTTGGATAATTTTGCCAAGATAAGTTCTAATGTAAATGAATTGACAGATTCTTTGGCGCGATCGAACATCAAACAGACCCTAGTTGCTTTTGAAAAAACAGTTAATCGCCTGAATGGAATTTTATTGGATATTGAACAAGGAAAGGGGAGTATGGGTAAACTCATCAAAGACGAAAGCGTTTACGATAACATACAGGCCACTACCAAAGAAATAGAGTTGTTAATCAAGGACCTCAAAGAGCACCCAAAACGTTATGTACATTTTTCCCTCTTTGGAAAAAAAGAAACTCCATACGAAGAAATAAAGAACGAATAAATGTTGATAGAACTTTTACCAAATATTCTTTTCACCCTTTTACTTATTCTTGCTTTAGGCTTCTTTGCGCGAAATGTTAAAAAGATTAAATCGAATATTAATCTTGGAAAAGAGATCGATCGGACAGACAATCTAAAAGCTCGATGGAGCAATATGGCCCGAATTGCTTTGGGACAGTCTAAGATGGTGAAACGGCCTATTGCTGGAATTTTGCATCTTATCGTATATATTGGTTTCATTTTGATCAATATAGAATTATTAGAGATCATTGTAGATGGAATCTTGGGTACTCATCGCATTTTTGCACCATTTTTAGGCAGATTTTATAATGTGCTGATTGCAAGCTTTGAGGTTTTGGCTGCACTTGTTTTGGTCGCAGTAATTATATTTTGGTCCCGCAGAAATGTCATTAGAATCCAACGTTTTTGGAAAGATGAAATGAAAGGCTGGCCCAAGTTAGATGCCGACATTATCCTTTACTTTGAAGTAGTTTTAATGGGGTTGTTCCTTCTGATGAACGGAGCAGACCTTGCAATTCAAACTAATTTCCCAACAGATCCACATTATGCTCAAGCAGGATCCTTTCCCGTAAGTCAATATTTGTTACCTCTCTTACAGGATATAAATTTAGATCAGCTGATTTTGATTGAACGCACCGCATGGTGGATGCATATTTTTGGTATTTTATGCTTTTTGAATTACCTCTATTACTCCAAGCATTTGCATATTCTTTTGGCTTTTCCCAACACTTTTTTTGCCAATCTCAATCCCAAAGGATATTTTGCCAACAACGCCAATGTAACTGCTGAAGTTCAATTGATGTTAGACCCAGATGCAGACCCCTACGCATCAACAGATACTTCGGTAGAGGTGGATAAATTTGGTGCTTCTGACGTTTTGGACTTAAATAAGGTTCAACTTCTGAATGCCTATACCTGCACAGAATGTGGTCGTTGTACAAATGAATGTCCAGCCAATCAAACAGGAAAGAAATTATCTCCAAGAAAGATAATGATGGATACTCGCGATCGTTTGACCGAGGTGGGCGAGAACATCAGAAAGAATAAGGGCACCTTTGTAGATGATGGTAAACAATTATTGGGCGATTATATTTCCCATGAAGAATTATGGGCTTGTACCTCCTGTAACGCTTGTGTGGAAGCTTGCCCTGTTGACATTGATCCGTTATCGATCATCATGAACATGCGCCAATACCTTGTCATGGAAGAATCGGCTGCGCCAACTGATTTGAACAATATGATGAGTAATATCGAAAATAATGGGGCACCTTGGCCCTTCAATCAACAAGACCGAGCCAATTGGGCAAAGGAATTATAAACTATAAGAGCAAAATCATGCACAAAGAAGAAGCAGAAAGTTATTTACACAAGAAAGTAGAAGACGGAGAGGTAATCAGTCCTGTCTTGCCCGAAGGGATTAAAAATTATTTGATTGACATCGATGGAACCATTTGTGACGACATCCCCAACGAAGAACCAGAGCGTATGGCAACTGCAAAACATTACCCTGATGCGTTGGTTACGCTGAATGGTTGGTATGATGAAGGACATCTGATCTGTTTCTTCACCTCTCGTGTGGAAAGTCATCGCAATGTAACCGAAACGTGGTTAAAAGAGAAAGGATTCAAATACCATAGTTTATTGATGGGTAAACCTAGAGGAGGAAATTACCATTGGATCGATAATCACTTGGTGAAAGCAACGCGTTACAAAGGAAAATTCACCAATTTGGTTGAAAAAGACGTTACCATTGAAGTATTCGATGATGGACAACATGATTAATACCTAAGTCTATGATTAAAGTACCAACACTTGCCGAATGTATGGCTGAAGGTAGAACCCCCGAAATTTTATTTTGGGTAGGCTGTGCCGGTAGTTTTGATGAGCGTGCAAAAAAAATCACCAAAGCTTTTGTAAAACTGCTAGACAATGCAAAGGTTGACTTTGCCGTTCTGGGAGCAGAAGAAAGTTGTAGTGGTGACCCTGCCAAGCGTGCAGGAAATGAGTTTCTTTTTCAAATGCAGGCTATGACAAATATTGAGGTTATGAATGCATATGAAGTGAAGAAAATTGTCACAACCTGTCCGC
>CAJQKN010000145.1 GCA_905478905.1 uncultured Flavobacteriaceae bacterium
CTTTGGGCCATATAGGCATATAAATTTGTATAGTGACAGTGAACTCTTGCCAAGGAACCCATGCTCGCTTGAACCACTTTAGGGTTATAACAATCTACGGTGTCTTCTGAACAAAGTATATGTTGAATACCAAACCAATCACATAAGCGAATAATCGTTCCCAAGTTTCCCGGGTCTGCAACAGCATCCAGCACTAAGATTCTTCCTTTGGACGGCAGGTTGGGCACAGCGGGAATTGTGAAAACACCAAGCAGTGGAGAAGCATTTTTCAATAAACTCATGCGTTCCATTTCTCTCTGTCCCACTATGGTCACTTCAAGAAAATCGGAGGGTTGTGAGGCATATAAAGCATTTGGACGAAGGCCGGCCTCAATAAGAGCTTCAATTGTTTTTGTTCCTTCGGCAACAAACTGATTCAATTCTTTCCGATTTTTTTTCCATCTTAAAGAAGTGATTGACTTAAGCTCCTTTTTCGTAATCATAAATGACGTATTTTTGCTCAAAAGCGTTCCTACCTTGAAATTGGTACAAACAAAAATAGCGATTCTTCTCTTGATCTGCATTATCATGCAAGGGTGTAATAGCGTAAAACAATTGCCGAGCGACAAACAACTGATCGTCAAAGAAAGTATTGAGAAAAATGGAAAGATAATTTCCAAAGATCCTGTTAGCCTTCTCTCCCTAACTCCTGTCAATAAAAAAATTCTAGGCATACCATTTCACCTGCATCTTTACAACCTGAGCAAAGACGATCCCACCCAACCCTTCGATCAATGGCTAGACAAAAAGCCCAAACGCAAAGAGCGCTTATCGAAATGGCTCTCTACCAAACAAGTAAATCAACTGCGGGATTACAAATTAAACTTTAACGCTTGGTTACGCAAAAATGGTGAAGCTCCCTCCTTTGTAGATTCATCAAAAATTGCCTTAACCAATTCACTTTTCGAACAATACTACAACAACCTAGGTTACTTTAATATACGTTCAACAGCAAAGACCGATTCTATAGGGGAGAAAAAAGCCTCCATTCAATACACCATCGAAACTGGAGAGGTCTTCACCTTGGATTCAATTTCACATGTTGCTGGCTCAAAAGATATCGATTCACTCTACAGAGCACATCTCGACAAAAGCTTTCTTAAACAAGGAAATCCCTTTGTGGTCGAAAAATTTGACAACGAACGGAGTCGATTGATTGATGTTTTTAGAAACAATGGAATCTACAACTTCCAACAACGATCGATTCGATTTAAAGCCTTCAAAGATAGCTTGGGTATTGACACCAAAATACCTGTGACTGTAGAAATTAAAAATGCCCAAAAAAGAGTTCAAGACACCTTAAAGGAGGTTCCCTATCGCATTCAAAAAATAAATTCAATTGCAGTTTATGTGGAAAATCCAGAACAAGCTGTTTCTGTTTACACCGACTCCATTCAAGCTGGAAATATTCAATTGTTTTCTATCGGAAAACTAAAATACAATCCAAAAGTTTTGACCGATGGCATTAAAATTCAATTAAATTCTCCTTACAGTTATCAAGAAAGAACAGCTACTTATCGCTATTTCAACGAATTACAAAATTTCAAATACCCTTCCATTGTCTATACTCCCGCTCAAAAAGATTCCACCCTTCTCAATGCGGCTGTTTACCTAAGTCCTAAAGAACGTTTTTCTGTCGGAGCAGATTTCGATGTGTCGCATTCAAATATTCAAGATATTGGAATATCTCTTGGAACATCTTTGATTAGTAGAAATGTTTTTAGAGGTGGAGAAATTTTAGAGGTAGGTGTAAAGGGAACATTAGGAGCTTCACGCGATGTTGCTGAGGAGAAAAATAGTTTTTTCAACCTATTTGAAATAGGGGGTAATATTCGTTTAAGGGTTCCTCGAGTCGTCGCACCCAAATGGATAGAAAACCTATTTTTCCCCAACAAAGAAGTAAAAACATCTATAGCACTTGGAGTTTCATTACAAGAAAACATTGGATTGGATCGTCAAAGTTTCACTGGAAACTTCGAATACAACTGGAAGTCATCTTCGATCTATTCATTTAATTTTAAGCTTGCCGACATTGAATTTGTGGAAAATAAGGCTGTTGAAAACTACTTTAATGTGTACAGAAATTCCTACGATCGACTCAATACTATTGTCAAAGCGCTTCCAAATAACTCGACCTACTTAAATGAGGAAGGAAATCTGGGGATTCCATCAGAAGCTAATACGTTTATCCAAGATGTGATCAACGATGAAACCAGCCTTGACCCCTCTAATGAAAATTTCACTCGAGTCTCGAATATCAATGAGCGAAAAAATCGTTTGACAGCCAACAACTTTATTGTTGGATCATCTTTTACTTTCTTAAAAAACAACCAAGAAAGTATTATTGACGAAAACTTTTCACAACTGCGACTAAAAGTTGAAGTAGTTGGAAATATATTAAACTCTATCTTAAGTATTAGCGGAGCAGAAGTTGACAATGATGGAAATAGAATTATTTTCAACTTAGCGCCTTCACAATATTTTAAATCTGAAGTAAATTATATAAAGCACTGGCAAGTGGGACGAGAGCGTATTTTTGCTTTTCGTGGTTTTACTGGAATTGCATTGCCCTATGGAAATTCGAATAGTATTCCTTTTACACGATCATACTACGCAGGTGGATCGAATGACAACAGAGCTTGGCAAGCCTATAAACTTGGCCCAGGATCAAGTAGTGGTGTGAATGAATTTAATGAAGCAAACTTTAAAGTTGCTTTGAACTTAGAATATAGGTATCCCATTATTGGTGCAATTAAAGGAGCTTTTTTTATTGATGCAGGAAATATTTGGAACATCAATAATAATGTCCCAGATCTAGAGCAATCATTAAATTCCCTTCGGGATTTAAACCAACTTGCAGTGGGGACTGGATTCGGTATTCGCTATGATTTTGATTATTTCATCTTTCGCTTAGACACTGCATTTAAAACATTTGATCCCTCTCTGGCAAAAAATGAACGCTGGGGGTCTCAAGTCGCATTAAAAAAAGCTGTCTTTAATGTCGGGATTAACTATCCTTTTTGACGTTTTTTCCTATTTTTGCCTCGAACAAAACAAAAACATGAACACATCATTCCCTAAAGGTGTAGCCACTGGCCGCCAAGTACAAGAAATTTTTCAATTAGCTAAATCAAAACAATTTGCTTTACCTGCTGTAAATGTTATCGGAAATAACACTGTTAATGCCGTTTTAGAAACTGCGGCTGAACTCAATAGCCCAGTAATTATTCAGTTCTCCAATGGTGGTGCACAATTTAATGCAGGAAAAGGATTAAGCAATGAAAACCAACAGTCTGCAATCGCTGGAGCGGTTGCTGGTGCAAAACACATTCATGAACTCGCCGAACTCTATGGTGCAACGGTTATTTTAAACACAGACCACTGTGCAAAAAACCTACTTCCGTGGATCGATGGCTTATTGGATGCCGGGGAAAAATTCTTTAAAGAAACTGGTAAACCCCTTTATAGCTCGCATATGATTGACTTATCGGAAGAGCCCATTGAAGAAAATATTGCCCTTTGCAAAGAATACCTTAGCCGAATGGCCAAAATGGAAATGACCCTAGAAATAGAACTTGGGATTACTGGAGGTGAAGAGGATGGCGTTGACAATAGCGATGTAGATATCTCTAAATTATATACTCAACCCGAAGAAGTAGCCTTTGCGTATGAAGAATTGATGAAGGTAAGTGATCAATTTACTGTTGCAGCTGCCTTTGGAAACGTTCATGGAGTGTATAAACCAGGAAATGTAAAGCTGACACCAAAAATACTTAAGAATTCTCAAGAATATATTTCCGAAAAATACAAGGTACCAGCCAATACGGTAGACTTTGTCTTCCATGGTGGTTCAGGTTCAACGGTAGAAGAAATTCGTGAAGCCATTGGATATGGTGTGATTAAAATGAACATTGATACAGATCTTCAATTCGCTTTCACCGAGGGCATTCGTGACTATATGAATGATAAAATTGACTACCTGAAAACACAAATCGGAAACCCAGAAGGTGCCGATCAACCCAACAAAAAACATTATGATCCACGCAAGTGGTTACGCCTAGGTGAAGAAACTTTTAAACAAAGATTGGTCAAAGCATTTGAAGATTTGAACAATATAAATACATTAGCCTAAGCAAAAAGCTAAATATGAGTTGGTTTAAACGAAGTGAAAAGGGTATTCAAACCCGAACGGAAGAGAAAAAAGACATTCCAAAGGGACTTTGGTACAAAACTCCCACGGGTAAAATTGTGGAAACCCAAGAGCTCGCTGAGAATTTCTATGTCAGCCCAGAGGACGAATACCATGTTCGCATTGGTAGCAAAGAGTATTTTGAAATTATTTTTGATGAAAATCATTTTAAAGAACTTAATGGTGGGATTGTCTCCAAGGATTTCTTAAAGTTTACTGATTCTAAGAAATATGGTGACCGTCTGAAAGAAGTAAGCAAGAAAACAGGTCTTAAAGATGCTGTGAGAACAGCAGTAGGAAAGTCTAAAGGAAAAGAAATCGTAGTTGCCTGCATGGATTTTGCTTTTATTGGAGGATCAATGGGATCGGTTGTTGGAGAAAAAATTGCTCGATCAATCGATTATGCCATCAAAAAAAACCTACCTCTAGTAATTATCTCAAAATCTGGAGGAGCTCGAATGATGGAAGGAGCATTTTCACTAATGCAATTAGCCAAAACAAGTGCAAAACTAGCCAAGTTAGCAGAATCTAAACTCCCCTACATATCGCTGTGTACCGATCCAACTACAGGAGGAACCACGGCTTCTTTTGCTATGCTTGGAGACGTCAATATCGCAGAGCCAGGAGCATTAATCGCTTTTGCTGGTCCTCGTGTGGTAAAAGACACCACAGGGAAAGATTTACCTGAAGGATTCCAAACCAGCGAATTTCTACTCGAAAAAGGCTTCTTGGACTTTATTACACACCGTAAAAACCTGAAAGACAAGATCAACCTTTACATTGACTTAATTTTAAATCACCCTATAAGAAAGTAAAGCGAGGCCTTTTTACTTAGATAAATTGGTGTATATTTGCCATCGCTTTAATTAGCGAAATACATAACAATCATTGAAATAATATTAGCATGTACTTAACTAAAGAAAAAAAAGAAGAGATTTTTGCTGAACACGGTTCATCAAAAACCAACACAGGTTCTGCCGAAGGACAAATTGCATTGTTCTCGCACCGCATTAACCACCTATCTGATCACTTGAAAAACAACCGTAAAGATTACAATACGGAACGCTCTCTTGTAAAATTAGTAGGAAAACGCAGAAGTTTATTGGATTATTTAAAAGCCAAAGACATCGTTCGTTACCGTGCAATTGTCGCAAAACTTGGTTTACGTAAATAAACTCTTTTTTATCTTATCGCATTATTGAAAAAAGCTGAATCAACGCTTTTCATTGGAACCTACAAACGCAACACAACAACAATTAGGTTTTTAATTAAAATGAAAAAAAATGATTCCAAAAGTTTTTAAAGAGGTGATTGACCTCGGCGATGGAAGAGAAATCTCTATTGAAACAGGTAAGCTTGCAAAGCAGGCCCACGGTTCAGTTGTCGTGCAAATGGGTAAAGCCATGTTGCTGTGTACAGTTGTATCCAACTACAAACAATCGGATGTTGACTTTTTACCCTTAACGGTAGACTACCGCGAAAAATTTGCTGCTGCTGGACGTTATCCCGGTGGATTCTTCAAAAGAGAAGCACGCCCCAGCGACGGTGAGGTATTAACGATGCGTTTGGTAGACCGTGTATTACGTCCTTTATTTCCAAAAGATTATCACGCTGAAACACAGGTGATGATTCAATTGATGTCGCATGACGAAGATGTTATGCCAGATGCATTGGCTGGACTAGCTGCATCTGCAGCCATCCAATTGAGTGATTTCCCTTTTGAATGCGCTATCTCTGAGGCACGTGTTGCACGTATCGACGGTCAATTCGTTATCAACCCAAGTCGTGCACAATTAGCAGAGTCAGACATTGACATGATGATTGGAGCCTCTGCCGATTCTGTCATGATGGTAGAAGGTGAAATGGATGAGATTTCT
>CAJQKN010000146.1 GCA_905478905.1 uncultured Flavobacteriaceae bacterium
TGCACAGACCATTGTCAGGGCTTCACATTGTGTAGGGTTTACTTTTCCAGGCATAATGGAGCTTCCAGGTTCGTTTGCAGGAATAATGATTTCTCCAATTCCAGATCGAGGACCTGAGGCCATTAAACGAATATCATTGGCGATTTTATTTAACGAAACAGCCAATTGTTTAAGTGCTCCATGGGTTTCTACAATCGCATCGTGTGCTGCTAGGGCTTCAAATTTATTGTGTGCAGTAATGAAGGGTAAACCGGTGAACTCTGCAATATATTCTGCAACACGTTTGCTGTAGCCTTTAGGGGTGTTTATACCTGTTCCCACTGCAGTTCCTCCTAGAGCGACTTCAGCCAAGTGTTTTAGTGTAAATTCTAAGGCAGCTAAGCCATGATCTAATTGCGAGACATAACCTGAAAACTCTTGTCCCAAGGTAAGGGGGGTAGCATCCATTAGGTGCGTGCGTCCAATTTTTACCACTGATTTAAATGCTTCTGCCTTGGCATTGAGTGCCTCCCGAAGTTGTTTTACACCGGGAATGGTTACCTCGACTACTTTCTTGAAAGCTGCGATATGCATCCCTGTAGGGAAAGTATCGTTAGAAGATTGCGATTTATTAACGTCATCGTTTGGTGCAAGGGTTTTATCACCCTCGCCCAGTGTTTTTCCGGCAATGATGTGTGCACGATTAGCAATTACTTCATTTACATTCATATTGCTTTGAGTACCCGAACCTGTTTGCCAGATGACTAATGGAAATTGATCGTCTAGATCACCCGCAAGAATTTCGTCACAGACTTGGGCGATAAGATCCCGTTTAGCGATGTCCAAAACTCCCAGTTCATGGTTGGTGTAGGCGGCTGCTTTTTTAAGGTAGGCAAAGCCTTGAACTATTTCAATAGGCATAGAGCCAGCATCACCAATTTTAAAATTTGATCGCGATCGTTCTGTTTGCGCACCCCACAATACATGTTTAGGTACTTTTACTTCTCCAAGGGTATCTTTTTCTATGCGGTAATCCATTGTCTTTAATTTGTTACAAAAATAAGACAAAAAAGGCGTGTTGCCTACTGTGAATAGCTTTGTAAATAAAAAAAGAATTCCCGTTGTGAAAACCAGAGAAATGCATTAATTTTGGCACAAACTGATGAACATGTTTGAATTTGACCAGTATTTAGGTTTTCTTTCCTTTTTAACCATCCTAACCATTGGCTTTTGGTTAATGATTTTCTTACTAACCTTTGTTATTCCATATTGGTTAACTGGAGCTTTCTTGGAATGGTTACAAGAACGCAAAGAAGCGAAACAAGAAATTAAGGAGTAAGTATTCCGATATATTACATTAATAGAGGCTGTCTAAAAATTGTAAAAGCTGTCATTCTGAACTCGTATCATAATCTCTATGGACTTTTAAATTTTTTAGATAGCCTCCTTTTTTATGAATTAATTTAAAATTCATAATCTCCACCATCTCCTCCAGATTCATTGTTAGATCGACGTCTTTTGCGATCTAACTTACGCTCATTGATTCTGTAGGTGAGAGTGAGTATATAGGTAGGATTTCTCCATTGGTACTCGTTGTAGGAAGTGAAGTTATTTCTGGTTGTCCGACTAATTGAACGGGAACTGTTTAAAATATCACTTGCTCTAAAAGAAATGGTTGCTTTTTTATTTAGGATGTTTTTATTCAACGCACCAGTCAAGGTAAAACGGCCTTCAGTTTTAGTGATCGCATTTTCTGTAGGCCCTCTATAAAAACCACGTATTTGCGTTGTAATATCGAAAGGAAGTGGAAAACTTGCATTGATGCGGGCAAACCAACTTACAATCGAAGCGTCTAGAGAATCTCCATTGTAATCTCCAATTGTTTCGGAGTTAAAAACATTAAAATTTCCGCTAATACGCACATCTCTTTTAGGGGAATAGGTAAGGGTGAATTCTGTTCCAGTTCGTCTATTTTCTGCAAGATTAATAAAGGTTGATTGTAGTACCTGAACGGTGGGACTGTTTGTTAAAGTGGGGTCACTGAAGTATTCTCCAGACTCAAGGTTTACATATTCATCGGTTGCTTCCGTGATACGACTAAAATTCTGTGTTGACTTTTGAAAATAAACCGAACCGTTAAAGGTAAAATTATCCCAACGTTTCAAGTAACCAAAATCAATCGAATTGGTATAACTAGGATCAATATCCACATTCCCTTGAAAGAAAAAGGTTAGGCTAGATATCGAGCGGAAGGGATTGATTAAATAGGAGCGAGGACGACGAATTCTTCGACTATATCCAAGGGTTATGTTTTCTTTTTCATTGAATTCATAGGATAGATTGAGTGTTGGGAACCAATCAGTATAATTCTTATTACTGGTCTCTTGGGTTGTTTGCTGCTCTATGGTAATGTTTGTTTTCTCAACACGTAATCCAGCGAGGTAGGAAAAGTTATTTATCTTTTTTCCAAATTGGGTATAGGCAGCATTTACATTCTGTTCAAAAACAAGATAGTTGGTAAAGCTTGTATTATTTACATAGACATTGTCAATTAAATCTTCTACTCGATAGTCTGTTTCTTGACGACTAAAGTTCCCGCGATACCCTAATTCAAATTGAGTATTATCATCTATAGGCAAAATGTAATCGAGCTGGAACAGGCTGCGTTTTTGGTTTTCATCTGAGGTTGATCGCTGATTACGAACACTGCTATTTGCCACCAGGCCTTCTTCCAATTCATCGCTGTTTTCAGTTTGAAATTCGATGATTAATTCATGTCCTTTGTCATTGAATTTTTTGTCAAAATTGGCGGTAAATTGTCGTGAATTATCTTCTCCAGTTTGCAATTGATTCCTCTGAATAGTATTAAACAAACTTTTGTTTTCAAAGAAGTTTTCTGTTCTGGCAAAATTATCACTTGTGCTTTCACTTTTTCGAATAAAACCACTCAATACTAGCGATGTGTTGTCATCGAAATAGTATTCTGCACCAAGGTTTACAAAGACGTTTTGGTTATCGCGTTCGTTGGTGGTTTTTTCTTTTGAAGAGAAAATAGTATCGCTAGGGATAGTAAAATCAGTTTCAGCCAGTCCATTGGAGTTGGATCTTGAATCGCGAAGAGAAGTAGTTGTAAAAATATTCAATTTCTTCGTTCTCCAGTTTAAGGAAGCAGATCCGCCATAGGTTTTTGGGAAACCTCCATTGGCAATAAACGATCCATTAAACCCCTCCAATTCTTGCTTTTTCAAGATGATGTTTAAAATTCCTGCAGTTCCTGAAGCTTCGTAGCGAGCAGAGGGAGAGGTGATTACTTCGACCTTTTCAATCGATTCTGCGGGCAACTGACGTAATGCATCAGGTCCGGATAGACCAACAAGACCAGAAGGCTTGCCGTTGATTAGGATTCTTACATTGTCATTTCCACGTAATGAAATTGTTCCGTCTACATCGACAGATACCGAGGGTATATTGTCCATAACATCGGAAACACTTCCCCCACGAACAGTAATGTCTTTCCCTACATTGTAGACACGTTTATCCAAACGAATTTCGACTTCAGTTCGTTCACCTACTAATTCAACTTCATCTAGAGAATTTGTAGCTATGCTAAGTTCTACAGTACCTAGATCTGTAGCTTCACGCAAAACAACGCCTTCTCTTATGTTTTTTTCAAAAGAAATATATTCTATGATTATTGTGTAACGCCCTGGAAATACTTCAAATGAAAAAGATCCATCTTCGGTGGTAATTCCCCCTTGGAGCAGTTCAGGACGACTGTCATTTCTCAAGGTTACCGTTGCATACTCCAATGGTTGTTGCGTTTCTTGATCAATTACCTTTCCTGATAAATTGATCTTGCCAGGTCGTTGTCCGTTAATTTGACGCTGAGAACTAGCAGAATAACTTAACAATAATGTTAAGCATAATAAAATAGTTTTTTTCATAGATGTATTTAATGTCTTTTAGACATCAAATAGTCCAAATAGTTTCAATAGAAATGAATTTATTTTAAAAAATCGATCAGTTTTTCTAGGGGTCGAGCAATTACAGCCTTTTTTCCATTAGAAATGATGGGTCTTTCCATCAGTTTTGGTTCAACAAGCATGGCATTTACGAGTTCCTTGGCAGTTAATTCTTTTCCCTTAAAGTCAGATTTCCATATTGCTTCGGTAGTTCGAATCAATTTTTCTGGTTTATAGTCCAATTCCATAAGTAACTGGTTCAATTGATCAGTTGAAAGTGGATTGTCAAAATAATTAATCACCTGTATTTCATGTTCAGTGGTTTCTAAATATTGAAGTGCTTCTCTTGATTTTCGACACCTGGGATTGTGGTAAATGGTCAATTTCATAGAATGTTAATTTTCTTTAGTTCTCCAGAGAGTTGAAGAGGATTTTTAAAATGGATACCATGAATTCCTAAAGCCTCTGCGGCTTTTATGTTTCTTAGATTATCATCAACAAAGACAGTTTCATTAGCTTCAAGCTTATAGCGTGACAAGCTGATCTTATATATTTCAGGAAAAGGTTTCCTGGTTTTTTCTTCACCCGAGACAACAATTCCTTCAAACCATTGCAAGAAATCAAATTTCTTAAATGCGACTGGAAATGTCTCGGCACTCCAATTGGTCAAAGCGATTACCTTAAGATTAGGATTGTTTACACATAGTCGAAGTAATTCTACAGTTTCCTGAATTGCATCACCAAGCATTTCTTCCCAACGTCCATAATACATTTCTATCCATTCTTTATATTGAGGATAAAGTGCAACTCTATCGGCAGTTGCTTGGGCCAGGGGATAGCCTGCATCTTGGTTTTCATTCCAATCCATTGGACAAATTTCACGATAAAACCAAGCCAATTTTTCAGCATTGTTAAAGACATCTTTAAAAACATAATCGGGATTCCAGTCGATTAAAACTCCCCCAAGGTCAAATATTACATTCTTGAATTGTTTCATAGTGTATCGGATTCGGGTTTTTGTCCCATAAACATGAGATATGCTTTGAGAAAATTGTCAATATTTCCATTCAGTATTCCATCCACATCACTGGTTTCTTCTTGGGTACGTACATCTTTTACTAGTTTATAGGGTTGCATAACATAGTTACGTATTTGTGATCCCCATTCAATTTTCTTTTTGGACGCCTCTATTTCTTCTCGTGCAGCCATTTTTTTCTGTAATTCGATCTCATACAATTGCGACTTTAGTAATTGCATGGCCTTGGCTTTATTTTCAAGCTGAGAACGGGTTTCAGAATTTTCAATCATGATACCAGAAGGCGCGTGTCTTAGGCGAACAGCTGTTTCAATTTTATTTACGCCTTGACCACCTGCACCACTAGAGCGCATGGTTTCCCATGTTATTTCTGAAGAGTTGACAATGATCTCAATACTGTCATCGACCAAGGGATAAACATAGACAGAAGCAAAAGAGGTATGTCTTTTGGCATTGCTGTCAAAGGGGGAAATGCGCACCAATCGATGAACCCCATTCTCACCCTTTAGCCAACCAAAGGCAAAATCGCCTTCAATTTCAAGGGTAACGGTTTTTATTCCTGCGACATCACCAGCTTGATGGTTGAGCTCTTTGATTTTGAACCCTTGTTTCTCTGCCCACATAAGGTACATACGCATCAACATTTCAGCCCAATCACAACTCTCTGTACCTCCTGCACCCGCTGTAATTTGAAGAACAGCACTTAATGCATCCCCCTCATCAGAAAGCATATTGCGAAATTCTATGTCTTCTAAAACATCCAAAAGCTGTTGATGGGTTTCTTTGAGTTCATTTTCAGAAACATCTCCCATTTTATAAAAGTCATAAAGTACTTCTAGGTCATCAGTCAATTGCTTGGCAGCATTAAAGTCACTTACCCATTTTTTTAGGGTGCGTAAGTGCTTCATATGAATTTCTGCTTTTTTTGGATCATTCCAAAACGAAGGGTCTAGGGTAACTTCTTCTTCATTGCGGATTTGTATTTCTTTGGCATCAATGTCAAAGATACCTCCTTAACGCACCAAGGCGCTCAAATAGATCTTTCAGTTGATCTGATGTTAACATCTTTTTTTTTGTAAAAATAGAATTAAACTTTGCTTTATTCTTTTTCTAACAAATATTTTTAACTTGATGACTCAATTTTAACATATGAAACCAAAATTATCCCTTCTCATTTTTTTTAGTATGACTTTATGTATTGGCTATGGTCAACGCAAGCGAAAATCAATATCACCTCCACCGCCTCCTCCTGTATCAGTATTTTCAGTAGGTAAGGAATTCAAAGGCTTTTTTGATTTTAGTTATAACGACGACACCGGCAGCCTTCATCTCAAGGTTGATAAAAACAATCAAGTAGATAAACCCTTCCTATATGTCAATGGACTTAGTGCTGGGATTGGAAGTAATGACATTGGTTTAGATCGTGGTCAGTTGGGGAATGAACGCGTTGTCCATTTTTCTAAAATGGGTGATAAACTTATGTTGGTTCAGCCAAATCTGGACTACAGAAGTACTTCTGACAATCCCCTTGAACAGGCATCGATAGCGCAAGCATTTGCCCAATCTGTTTTATTTGGATTTTCCATTGTAGAAGCAACAGCCGATTATTACATCATTGACATGACTTCTTTTTTGATGCAAGATGCACATGGTGTTGCCCAGCGATTAAAAAGTTCAAAACAGGGAAACTATAGCGTTGACAAAAGTCGTTCGGCTATTTCGCTTGGTCGTACAAAGAATTTTCCGGATAATAGTGAGTTTGATGTTTTGCTTACCTTTAGTGGAAACCCACAGGGAGGCTTGATTCGTTCGGTTACGCCTTCGGCCAATAGCGTTTCGGTTCACCAGCATCATTCCTTTGTAAAACTGCCAGATGTACCTTTTAAAACGCGCAAGTTTGATCCGCGATCTGGAGCTATACCCTTCAGCTATAATGATTATTCAACTCCAGTAAATGAGTCAACAAGAAAGGTATTTACCCTGCGTCACCGATTAGAGAAAAAAGACCCCAATGCACCCATGAGTGAGGCTGTAGAGCCCATAGTGTATTACTTAGACAATGGAACCCCAGAGCCTGTTCGCTCTGCTTTGTTGGAAGGAGGGGCTTGGTGGAATCAAGCCTTTGAAGCGGCAGGATATTCCAATGCATTTCAGCTAAAAATATTACCCGATGATGCCGATCCAATGGATGTGCGATATAATGTAATTCAATGGGTTCACCGTTCTACTCGAGGCTGGAGTTATGGTGCCAGTGTTGTTGATCCTCGTTCTGGAGAAATTCTTAAAGGGCATGTTAGCTTAGGTAGTCTTCGCATTCGCCAAGATTTTATGATTGCGCAAGCTTTGACAGATGCACCTTATGCAAATGGAAAAACAGATGATTCGCCCATGTTAGCATTGGCACTGGCTCGCATTCGCCAACTTTCTGCTCATGAAATTGGACATACCCTGGGCTTTGCGCATAATTTTGCAGCTAGTGTAAAAGATCGAGCTTCTGTAATGGACTATCCACATCCAACCCTTGAATTGGAAGACGGAATGATTAGATATGATGATGCCTATGCCATTGGAATTGGCGACTGGGACAAAGTTTCTGTAAAATATGCCTACAGCGATTTTCCTGAAGGTGTAAATGAAACTCAGGCATTGAATAGTATACTGGAAAAAAGTAGTGCTGAAGGGCATCGTTTTATTTCCGATCGTGATGCTCGCCCCATTGGAGGAGCTCATCCTTATGCACATTTGTGGGACAATGGCACAACTGCTGTAGAGGAATACGAGAATTTATTATCCATTCGAGAACTTGCTATGAAGAATTTCTCTATCGACCAACTCAAGGAAGGAGAGCCGATCTCCGTTTTACGCGATCGATTGGTTCCACTTTATTTTTTACATCGCTATCAGCTTGAGGCAATTGTTAAATTAATTGGGGGTCAAGAGTATGATTATGGAGTAAAAGGGGCAAAGCTTAATGCTGTAAAAACTGTTCCAGTTGGTGAACAACGTGCTGCTTTAAAAGCCATTACTAGCTCTATGGCAGCCTCTAGTTTATCTATTCCTGAGCATATACGATCCATCTTACCTCCCTATGCTTATGGCTATGGTGCTTCGCGTGAAAGTTTTTCAACGCAAACAGGTTTGACCTTTGATCCAATGGGAGCTGCGCACACATTGAGTGATGCTATGTTGAGTATGCTGCTACATCCACAACGTGCTTCACGCTTGTCACAACAAAAAGCCTTTGATGTAAATCAATTGGGACTATCAGAAACGATTTCAATTTTAATAAAAGAGGCCTTCAAAACAAGAGTTGTAGGAGGAGAGGCAAAAGCACTTCAAGCTGTGGTGCAAGGGAATCTTCTTCAACAGCTGATGCGTTTAGGGCAGAGTAAAGTTGTGCCCAATGCAGTCCGAGCAGAAGTACACGAGCAGTTGTATCAACTTAATGAATGGTTGAAAAAGCAGCATTCCTATGCAATGAAGCATTATTATCAAAACACAATTAAAAAGTACTTTGATCAACCTGATGCATTGACCCCATTTACTACACCCAAAATTCCAGATGGATCGCCCATTGGAACAAGCCTTCGTTGTCAATAAATTATGGAAGTAAATTTAATTAGCGATACCGTTACCCGTCCATCTGAAGCAATGCTGTCGCATATGTTTCAATCTCCAGTTGGAGACGATGTATTTAAAGAGGATCCAAGCGTAAATGCCTTAGAAGAAAAGCTGGCGAAAATGTTTGGAAAAGAGGCAGCTTTGTTTTTTCCATCGGGAACCATGGCCAATCAAACCGCGATCAAATTGCATACTCAACCGGGGGAGCAAGTAATTTGTGATCATTACGCTCATATTTTTAACTATGAAGGAGGAGGAGCAAGTTTTAACAGTGGTGTTTCCTGTGCTTTAATTGAAGGAGAACGCGGAAGAATTACTGCTGCACAAATAAAAGAGAGAATCAATCCCGCAGATTTTTATCATTCCCCCAAAACCTCTTTGGTTGTATTAGAAAATACGACCAATAAAGGGGGTGGAGCCTGTTATGCGTCTGCCGAAATTGAAAAGATTCATCGACTGTGCAAAGAAGAAAATCTGGCTTTGCATTTAGATGGGGCAAGATTATGGAATGCAATGCGAGCAACTTCCACCTCGCCAAAATTTTATGGAGAACAGTTTGATACCATTTCTATATGTTTCAGTAAAGGCTTGGGAGCTCCCATTGGTTCTGCTTTATTGGGAAGCGAAGAACATATGCAAAAAGCCCTTCGGATTAGGAAAATGCTTGGTGGCGGAATGCGTCAGGCAGGATATTTTGCAGCTGCAGCAAGCTATGCGATTGATCATCATTGGCAAGATTTGGACAGTGATCACAGACGAGCGAAGGAATTGGGCGATGCTGTTTTGCAGCTTAAAGGAGTGAGTTTTTTGGCTCCAGTGGATACAAATATTGTTATTTTCGAACTAGAAACGCCTAAGATGGAAGCAAATTTTATGGCTGCTATGCAAGCTAGAA
>CAJQKN010000147.1 GCA_905478905.1 uncultured Flavobacteriaceae bacterium
AGACCAAAACCAATAGGGCTAAAATGAGGAAAAACTTGACATGGTGTTCAATTTTTTGTAGCAATTGAAACAAACAATAGGTAATAAAAAGGGAAACAACAATTACACCGATAATTTGTAAACCCAAGCCCACAATTGATTCAGCACTGACAAGTACTTGATTGGTTTCAAACTGACGAATAGCGTAATTAAAGAGCATAATTCCAAGGATGTCAGAAAAAGTTGATTCGTAAACCACAAACTCTTTATCACGTTCAAAAAGACTTACACTCGAGGGGATGGCAACGGCACTGCTTATAATGGATAGAGGAATGGCATAAATAACGGCTGCTTGATGTCCTATCCCTAAAAAATGATAAAAAAGCAAATACACGCCAATAACATTGAGCAGCAAAATAATTCCAGCAGCAAAAAAACCTTTTAAAATTACGGGTAGTTTTTCTCGTTTGATATCGAGTTCTAGCGCACCCTCCAAAACAATGAGAATTAGGCCAATAGTACCCAAAACAGGGATTAAGTTTTCCAAAAAGCTAAACTCAGTAAATCCGTAAAGTGTGGTCCCAGTTCGGATAAGAATACCGGTAAACATCAATAAAATTACGGCAGGAAATTTTGTTTTTCTCGCAATAAGATCAAACAAATAGGAAAAAACAATCAGTAGCGGTAAAACAATCAAAATGGATAAAGTACTCATCGTTTCGTTTTATTGATTAAGGTAGTAATTCCCTTTTTTACACCCAATTTTTTGGCGATTTTAAAACAGCGAGCAGTTCTGCCTCGGGCGAGTTTGCTGCAGGCTGATGATCGTATTTCCATTGTACTCGCGGGGGTAAGCTCATTAAAATACTTTCAATACGTCCGTTGGTTTTTAAACCAAATAAAGTGCCTTTGTCGTGCACCAAATTGAATTCTACATACCGCCCTCGTCTAATTTCTTGCCATTCACGTTGGGCTGGGGTATAGGGGAGTTCTTTTCTTTTTTCTATAATTGGGATGTAGGCATCAAGAAAGTGATCTGCCACATCGGTTACAAAGGCAAACCATTGCTCCATTGTTTTTTGTCCGGGTTTTAGGTAGTCGAAAAATAATCCCCCGACCCCTCGAGCTTCATTGCGGTGTGTATTCCAAAAATAATCATCGCAACGTTTTTTGTACTGCTGATGGAAGGAAGGATGGTGTCGATCGCAAACATCTTTACAACTTTGATGGAAGTGGATTGCATCTTCTTCTACTAAATAATAGGGAGTTAAATCGAGTCCACCGCCAAACCACTGATCGGCAATATTTCCCTGAGAATCATACAATTCAAAATAACGCCAATTGGCATGAACGGTTGGTGCATTTGGGTTTATTGGATGGAGAACTAAACTCAGTCCACAGGCATAAAAAGAGGCTTCACTTACATTAAAGTGTGTTTGCATTGTTTCAGGTAAGCTGCCGTGAACACCAGAAATATTCACCCCACCTTTTTCAAAGACAGCTCCATTTTCAATGACCCGTGTTCGGCCACCTCCTCCCTCTGCACGTTCCCAAAGATCTTCTTGGAAGCGGGACTTTCCATCTACTTTTTCCAGTGCAGTAGTGATGGTGTCTTGTAGGTTGCAGATATAGTTATAAAATTGGGTTCGCATGGTTTAAGCCTTATATTCTTTTACAGCATCAACAAAAGCCTGGGCATGAGAAACAGGAATGTTGGGTAATATTCCGTGCCCTAGGTTCACAATGTAGCGATCTTTTCCAAAGCCATCAATCATTTTTTTGACTTCACTTTTGATTGTTGGTAGGGGAGATAGCAAGCGCGAAGGATCGAAATTTCCTTGTAGGGTAATTTGTCCCCCCGATAAGTAGCGTGCATTTCGTGCAGTACAGGTCCAGTCAACACCTAAAGCACTAGCCCCAGATTGGGCCATCTCATGTAGAGCAAACCAGCACCCTTTTCCAAAAACGATGACGGGAATATCGTCTTTAAGCGCAGTTACAATTTGTTGAATATAGGGCCACGAAAAGATGTTGTAATCATCGGGAGAGAGCAAGCCTCCCCAAGAATCAAAGAGTTGAACTGCATCGACTCCAGCAGCTACTTTTGCTTTGAGATAATCGATTGTGGTGTCGGTAATCATTTGTAGAAAACGATGGGCCAATTCTGGCTGGCTGAAGCAAAAGGCTTTTGCCTTGTCAAAATTTTTGGAGCCTTGTCCTTGAACAGCATAGCAGAGCAAGGTCCAGGGTGAGCCAGCAAAACCTATTAGTGGTACTTCATCATTCAAGGCTTGTTTGGTCATCTTAACAGCATCGATAACGTAAGCTAAAGCAACTTTGGCGTCAGGAACAATCACTTCATTCAAAGCAGCGGCATTTTGTATTGGTTTTGGAATCCAAGGTCCAACATCGGCTTTCATTTCTACCTCAATATTCATGGCCTGTAACACCACCAAAATATCACTGAATAAAATGGCTGCATCGGTCCCAATTTGATTGATGGGCATGATGGTGATTTCCGTAGCCAGTTCAGGTGTTTGACAGCGCGTGAAAAAATCATATTTTGCCTTCAGTTTCATGAAATCAGGCAAATAGCGTCCTGCTTGTCGCATCATCCAAACCGGAGGGCGTTCAACAGTTTCTCCTTTCAAGGCACGTAAAAATAGATCGTTCTTTATCATACTAGACGAGTAAAATGGTTTTTAACCGCTGCAATTAGGTGTTCAATAGAGGGTTGACTGGCGGTAATGATTGTTTCGGTATGTTCTTCCAGTGCTTTAGCTGTGGTCGATCCAATGGCAAAGCAAAGAGAATTCTTGAGTGAGTTTTTTTGAAGGTAGCTCTTTACGCCCGAGGGGCTGAAAAACAAAATTCCATCAAAATCTCCCAAGGCTTTTGATTGTGGTTTTGTAGTGTAAACTTCTACTACCTCTAAGGGGAGGCCTAGACGTTGAAAACTTTCTTCCAAATGAGGCATTCTTTCATTTCCAGTAAAAAACAAAAAAGACTGTTTTTGATCTAATTTAACCAAAAAAGTAGCCAAATCGGCTGAATTTTGCATCATTTTAGTCACTTTTTGCCCGTTTTTCTCCAAAAGTGATTTTGTTTTTTCTCCTACACAATAGCAGTTTTTCACTGAAATGTGTTGTTGATTGATGACGGCTTTTACTGCATTTTGGGAAGTAAAGATCAGGGATTTATTGTTCGTGTCAGCAGAGAAAGCTTTTGGAAGACAGCTGATAAAATCCCATTCGGTATAGCTTACCCCTGTATGAATTAGCCTGTATTTTTGGGCTGGTTCAAGTAGTTTGGTCGATAAAAGGCGGAATCTACTCATGAGTTCGATTTAAATTCTTTCATCAAATCAGCTCCACCTTGGGCCAAGAGTTGTATGGCCAATTCACGTCCTTTTTCTTTATATTCTTCTGGGGCAAATGTTGCTGTAACCTCTTCTGCTTTATTGCCCTTTAAGGAATACAATCCGCCAGTAAATTCGATGGTTCCTTTTTTGTAAGTGGCAAGTGCAGCAATTGGGGCTGTACAACCACCCTCAAGAGTGCGTAAAAAATCGCGTTCCACAAAGGTACAATGTTCACTTTCTTGATTATTTAGTGGGGCAAGTAATTCATGAATTTGGTTATCTTCTGTTCGTGAGACCACCATCAAAGCTCCTTGAGCAGGGGCAGGAATAAGGTTTGTTAGTTTGTCAACCGTTTCATTTTGAATGGCTAAGCGTTCAAGAGCTGCTTCAGCAAAAATGGCTCCATCCCAGTTGTCAGTACTGTGAAGTTTTTCCAAGCGTGTTTGAATATTACCACGTAAGGGAACTACAGTGTCATTGGGGTATAAACCGAGCCATTGGGCTTTTCTTCGTAAACTTCCTGTGGCAATGATGCGTGTTTTTTTCTTTTTTACTTCTTTGTTTTTCCACACCATTACATCCATCACAAGACCACGTTTTAAAACGGCTGTTTGTACAATGCCTTCTGGTAAAAGTGTGGGTACATCTTTCATGCTGTGAATGGCGATGTCTACGGTTTTATTGAGTAAGGCACTATCTAAGGTTTTGGTAAAAATCCCAGTAATCCCCATGCTGTAAAGCGGTTGAGTTAGATTTATATCTCCTTGACTTTTTACTGCTACCAGCGTGGAGGCTATTCCCAAGGTTTTTAGTTTTTCCTGCAAGTTGTTGGCTTGCCATAGGGCCAATGGACTCTCTCGTGTCCCAATACGCAGAGGACTATTCATCGAGAGAGGGGTCGAGTTGAAATACATCTTGAAAGATAGTGAGTGTATCGTTGGCTTTACTCGGGTTTTCTTTGAGATAATTGGCCAGTTGCCCTGTGATTTTTTGAATCATTTGATTAGAAACCACCGTCGCTTCTTCTGAGATTGTTTGTTTGCGTTGACGTGCTTTGATGTCTGCACTTTGTTGAGCAGTCAATTTTGCTTTCAATGCTCTTAGTGTAGGAGCATATTGGCGATCGTGTAACCATTGTGTGAATTCACTTTCAACCTCGTTCAAGATGGCTTTGGCTTGGGGTAAATGTTTTTTACGTTCGCTCAGTGTTTTATTGGTAATTTGTGACAGCGTATCTAGGTTAACAAGCGTTACATTTGTCAAAGATTTTACGTTTTCATGAACGTTGCTTGGAATCGATAAGTCTAAAATCAACAAGGGTTTATCGGTGTGAATAATATCTTTTCCAACGGTGGGAAGCTGAGCTCCAGTGGCAACAATCATTACATCTGCTTCGCGAATTTGGCTAGGAAGGTCTCCGTATTCTTTTACTAAAACATTGAATTTCCCTGCAACACTTTTTGCTTTCTCATGGGTGCGGTTGATCAACACAATATGATCATTGGTGGTGTGTTTGACCAGGTTTTCACAGGTGTTTCGTCCAATTTTACCTGTGCCAAATAGCAAAATGTTTTTATTGGATACATCTTCGATGTGTTGAATGATGTATTGAACAGATGCAAAGGAAACGGATGTTGCTCCGGTAGAAATTTTTGTTTCCGTTTTAATGCGCTTACTTGCTTGAATGACTGCATTGACCATACGTTCAGAAAACCCATTGGCCAAGCCCAGCTTTTTGGATCGATAAAAGCCTTGTTTCAATTGCCCTATTATTTCAAAATCGCCAAGGATTTGAGAATCTAGTCCAGTACCTACAGAAAAAATATGATGAATTGCCGTTTCGTTTTTGAGCACATACCCCAATTTATCAAAAACAGATATTTCACCACTAGAATGAGTACACAATAATTTGATGAGTAGATCTGGATGGTCCGCATAGGCGTAAATTTCGGTTCTATTGCAGGTCGTGTTGATCAATATTTCTGAAACACCCAAGGTTTTGGATTCAAGCAAAAGTGCATTACACTGCTCTGTGCTTAAGCTAAATTTTCCACGTGTAATTAGATCAGCTGTTTTGTAGCTAATCCCAATGGCATAAAAATCTTTGGTTTCGTTGTCAACCGTCATTGTTCCATTCTAAATCCACCACAAAAATAGCCTACCTCATAGAAAAAAAATAACGCTAAAAGTAGATAAAGTAACGCAAAGCGATTATTTTTGAATAAATAAAGGCCTGTTAAGCTTTTTAAGGCAATAAACAGGGGTTATTAAGATTTATTCTAAACTAGTAAAGACCCATAAAAATGCAAAAAAATAACGATAAAAGTTTAGCAAGAACAACCCAAATTGAAGAAGGTTTTTTTGTGTTGCGCTTTCAGAACGAAACAGCAACAGAAGTGCGTGAGTCATATAAGGTTAGCAGTGACTTTATCCAATTTCACTTCTGTATGAAGGGACAGGGCAATTTTGTTTTTAACGAGGGAAATTATGTTTTTCCTGTAGAAGAAGAAAACAACATTCTATTGTTTAATCCACAACAAGATCTTCCCATTGATTTGAAGTTGGGAGCACATAGTTGGATCATTAGCGTAATTATTTCCATAAAAAAATTTCACAGCTTGTTCTCCCAGGATGCAGATCATATTTCCTTTCTCAGCCCAGAAAACAATTCAAAAAAGTACTACGATACGGCCATTATTTCGCCGAGTATGGCTGTAGTTTTAAGTCAGATTTTAAATGCAAATGTGCACAAAAGTATGCAGTCACTTTATTTGAAAGGAAAGGTTTATGAATTATTGAGTTTATATTTCAATAAAAATGAAGATGCTGACAGTGAACAATGTCCTTTCTTGGTAGACGAAGACAATGTGCGTAAAATACGCAAAGCAAAAGAAATTATTTTAGAGCAAATGGTCGAGCCCCCTTCTTTGCAGGCGCTTTCTGAAGAAATTGATCTAAGTTTGAGCAAATTAAAAGAAGGTTTTAAGCAATTGTATGGCGAAACAGTATATGGTTATTTGCTTACCCATAAGATGGAAGAGGCACGCAGAATGCTTGCGTCTGGGAAATACAATGTGAATGAGGTAGGTTTGAAAGTGGGCTATTCCACCTCCAGTCATTTTATTGCTGCCTTTAAAAAGAAGTATAACACTACCCCGAAAAAATACCTACTATCCCTATCTTCGTAAAAAAATTGCCGGTTGGTTTTTTCGGCCAAAAAGAAAAAGAAAAAAAGTATATGAAAGGAGTATTATTGGTCAACTTGGGATCGCCAGATAGTCCCAATCCACCTGATGTTAAAAAGTATTTAGGTGAATTTTTAATGGACGAAAGGGTAATTGACGTTCCCAAATTATTACGAACCATTTTGGTTAAAGGCATCATTTTAAATACCCGACCAAAAAAATCGGCTAAAGCCTATAAAAAGATATGGTGGGAAGAAGGTTCTCCCCTAATTGTTTTATCAGAACGTTTGCATTCTAAAGTGCAAGAAAAGATAAGTGTACCAGCTAGTTTGGCCATGCGTTATGGCAAGCCTTCCATTAAAACTGGCTTACAAGAATTGGCAGACAAGGGAGTGACAGATGTCCTGATCATTCCACTTTATCCACAATTTGCAATGGCTACAACCGAAACTATTTTAGTGTTGGCTGAAGAATTGAGACAGGAGTTTTTCCCTCAAATGGAATTTACCTCCTTACCTCCATTTTACAAGCATCCAGATTATGTTCGAGTATTGTCTAATTCAATTCAAGACTATTTAAAAGACAAAGAATGGGAGCATCTATTGTTTTCCTATCACGGCATTCCCAAGCGTCATATCCGCAAGTCCGATATAACTAAATCGCACTGTAAAATGGATGGTAAATGTTGTCAGACAGATTCTCCTGCGCATGAATTTTGTTATAGTCATCAGTGTTATGAAACGACCAAGCAAGTTGCCACCTACCTTGAATTGAAAGAAGGAACCTATTCCACCTCTTTTCAATCACGTTTAGGAGGCGATCCATGGCTACAGCCCTATACCGATAAAACCATCGAAGCCTTTGCAAAAAACGGGACCAAGAAAATGGCTGTTGTAACACCCGCTTTTGTGTCAGATTGTTTAGAGACCTTGGAAGAAATTGGCATGGAAGCAGCCGAAGATTTTGAAGACAATGGGGGAGATCACTTGCACGTTGTTCCTTGTATAAATGACCGAGAAGAATGGATTAAAGTAATGAGTCGCTGGATAGATGAGTGGGCCTTAACGCCTGTTGAAGCCTAATGTCAGATCGAGCGACAAATATGGGCACAGATCCAATTGGAAAACTCTTGATTCGGCAAGCTGTTCCTGCCTCAATTGGGATTTTGGTCATGTCACTGAACATACTGATTGATACCATTTTTGTAGGTC
Organism: uncultured Flavobacteriaceae bacterium; assembly: GCA_905478905.1. GTDB lineage: Bacteria > Bacteroidota > Bacteroidia > Flavobacteriales > Flavobacteriaceae > Arcticimaribacter. The sequence continues at coordinate 7,737 of CAJQKN010000147.1, forward strand.
AATGGATTGGTGCCAATGCCATTGCCGCAATCAATGTTGTTTTACCGGTGTCTTTTTTTATCGCCGCTTTAGGGATGTCGATTGGAATGGGAGGTGGTTCCATTATTTCAAGGGCATTGGGAAGCAACCATGTGGCAAAGGCAAATAAAGTTTTTGGAAATCAAGTTACCTTAACCCTCGTTTTTACAGTTGGTTTTGTTGTTTTGGGTTTGGTGTTTATGGAACAAATCATTCCCCTATTTGGAGGGAAAGGACAGCTCTATCCTTTGGCAAAAATCTATTATATTATTGTGGTCATTGGGGTGCCTATTTTGGGTTTTTGCATGATGGCAAACAACACCATTCGCTCGGAAGGGAAGCCCAGAAATGCCATGTATGCCATGGTGCTCCCATCCATATCCAATCTCATATTAGACTATGTTTTTATTTATGAATTTGGATGGGGAATGGAAGGTGCAGCTTGGGCTACTACCCTTTCCTATGGAATTTGTGGTGCCTATATCCTTTACTTTTTTCTTTCCAAAAAATCAGATTTAAAACCAAATTGGAGCGATTTTATTCTCGATTTAAAATTAGTAAAAGAAATTGGAAGTCTTG
>CAJQKN010000148.1 GCA_905478905.1 uncultured Flavobacteriaceae bacterium
ACCACTACACTATCACCGCTTTTTAAATAATCATCTGCATGATTATCGGTTAGAGCTACCTCTGTGGAAAAACTTTTTATAACATCGTCTAGTTCATCTATGGGCGATGCGGTATAATACCATAAAAGACTATCTGATTCGTTTACCGCTAAATCATTCATCCGAAAAAACATAGCGTAAGAACCATCATGATCAATGGTAATAGGAGAATCCTCAGGATCTTGATCTACTGCTGGAATTGTTGCAAAAGAATATCTATCGACAGCATTATTCGCCCTTGAAGAAGGGGTAAAAAACAGAATTGCATAAGCATTCGAACTTATTCTTAAAGCTCTCGATCTTTGTGTTTGTAAAGTAATAAGTTCAAAAGAACCATCGATTATATTTCCTCGCTCTTTTAATGGAAAATCATCTCCACCAACATGATCATCCCTTGTACCTATCCAATACCTGAGATTTGTTGCGGCAATAGACCCAATGTTTTTTATCGTAGTTTGAACTTGAATAAATTTATCATTTTCACCTAAAGTGTAGGCATTGGTTAATTCAAACGTATAAGCCCCTAATTCAACCGTCCCCTTAACCAAGATAGTGCCATATCCTAAAGTACCACTCACAGTAAAGCTTGAGGTATCGAAAACTTGGGTGCCAGACTTCATAACGGGATTATTTAAATTATTTCCGTTTAAATTCCATTCATCAGATCCTACCCCTCCTACTCCTATTCTATGCTCAAGATCTCTACTTGAATAGGTTAACTTTCTCCATCCAAGGTCATAAAACCAGGGCTGTTCAAGATTTCCCGTACTGTTAATAGAGTTTTCTGTACCATTCCCAAAACGCAGGTAACCATTATTCATTACCTCGTTGGTCCCTGTAAATTGTCCATAAATGGCCCCTGACGCAAAGAGCCAAAACATCAAACTATACAATATGAATTTTGGAATTGACTTAAAAATCATAATTGCTCTTGGAGTTTTTCAATCTCTTTTTCAGAAGAAATATTAATATTAAACCGAATAAATAGTTCATGAGTTCCGGCTTGAATAGCGGTCCCATCCTTGCGATTCGTAAACTCATAACCATAGCCCCATTCAATCCCTTTAAAATTTTTGGAAGAAACAAAAAAGGCAATATTGTTGTTATTTGCATAGCCTGCCCCTATGGAGAATTGTTCTTTGTAATCGACAGCGATCGTTCCAAATAAAAGGTTCGGACTATTGGGAACAGCACGATAGATAAAAACCGGAGAGAGGGAGAAATTATTTTTTAGTTGAAACGTGCTTCCTCCAGAAAAATACAAATAAGCCATATCTGTCGCTGAGGTTTCCCAAACTGCATTGTCTTGAAAGCGCTTGTTATCAAATAAACTTGGAACGCCAACACCAATAAAATAATTGGGTGTTTTGAATTGTATCCCCAAGCCCAAAATAGGAGTAAAATAACTTTTAACGGCTGCCAAAGCTGGGTTGGAAGTCAAATACAAGCGTTGCAATCGATTGGTATCAATGGCGTTGTAAAATCCCCCTCCTTTTAATCCTAGGTAAAGAAATTTATCTTTTGTTATTTGTAATTGATAATTATAGTCAATAATTATATGTGTTTTGTTTTCAATAAAAACACGATCATTTTGCAGGGAAAACCCTAGAGAAACTCTTTCCTTTTGAGGAAGATTGTAGATTAAATAGTTTGTTCGTGGAGCGTCAACAATTCCTGTCCACTGGCTTCGGCTATTAAACGAAATAAACGTACCGTTAGTGCCGGTAAATGCAGGGTTATACACACTCATGTTCATTCGGTTAAAAAGAATATTTGCTTCCTGTGCCAAAAGGGTCCCAGAAAAGAGGAATACGCAATATAAAAAATACCTCAAACTTACTTCATTTTTAAAATTAGCGCTGAAGCTCCCCCTCCACCATTGCAAATGGCAGCAGCTCCATACCTAACTTTTTGCTTATACATCGCATTTAAAAGCGTCACAACAATTCTTGCTCCGGAGCATCCCAAAGGATGACCTAAAGAAACGGCACCTCCATGAATATTCACCTTTAAAGGGTCTAAGTTAAGTAGTTTTATATTGGCCAAACCAACCACAGAAAAAGCTTCATTGAATTCAAATAAATCAATTTTTTCTTGTTTGATTCCTGCTTTTGCAAGTGCTTTTGGTAAAGCCTTGGCTGGAGCTGTAGTAAACCATTGTGGCTCATGTGCAGCGTCAGCATAACTTTCGATTGTGGCCAAAGGACTTATATTTAAAGCTTTGGCTTTTTCTTCAGACATTAGTATTAAAGCAGCAGCACCATCGTTTATTGTTGAGGCATTGGCAGCGGTCACTGTTCCTTCTTTTGTAAAAGCTGGGCGAAGTTTGGGGATTTTATCCAATAATACGTTCGTGTATTCCTCGTCTTCAGCGACCATAATTGCGTCTCCTCTTCGTTGTGGAACCGCAACAGGAACAACTTCATTATTCATTACACCACTGCTCCAAGCGGCAGCACTTCTTCGGTAAGATTCAACTGCAAAGGCGTCTTGCTCTTCTCTTGAAATGGCGTACTTAATTGCTGTAGCATCGGCAAAATTTCCCATGGCCACTTGATCAAAGGCATCGATAAGACCATCTTTTTGCATGACATCTTCTAGTTGCGTCGGACCAAATTTTACACCAGTACGCATGGGAACAATATGAGGGGCAAGACTCATGTTCTCCATTCCTCCCGCAACCACAATGGAGGCATCTCCGAGCGCAATGGCCTGTGCTGCCATACTGATGGCTTTCATTCCGGAAGAACAGACTTTATTGATTGTGGTACAAGGGACAGTGTCGGGAATTCCGGCCTGTATTGCCGCTTGTCGAGCAGGTGCTTGTCCCACTCCAGCTTGCAAAACATTGCCCATATAAACTTCCTCTATTAATGAAGGATCTAGCCCTGCAGCGTCTAGTGCTCCTTTAATCGCAATAGCACCTAAAGTGGGTGCAGGTATCGTGGCTAAACCACCCATAAATTTTCCAATGGGCGTTCTTTTGGCCGAAACAATAACAACTTTTTGCATAGGATTAGACTTCTTTTTTTTCTTTAACAATTGAAACAAAGATACTTCCATAAATAGAATGTACCAAACTTGACAGTGCCGAAGGGATTGCTGTGGCTGGATTTATGAAATTTTCTCGGGCCAAAACGGCTCCTAAACCAGAATTTTGCATGCCTACTTCTATGGCAATGGTTTTACTTACTGAGCTGTCTTTAAATACAATTGCACTAAAAATATACCCCATTAAAAAACCAAAGAAATGTAAGCACATAATGGCCGCTAACAAGTTAAGTCCAGAACTGAGAATGATTTCTTTTCCTTGACCAATGATACTGGCCACAATCAATACAATCAACAAAACTGCTATGGGTGGAGAGTAAGGAACGATCTTCTGGGTAAATTTTGGAAAATATTGATTTAGAATAACGCCCAGACTCACGGGAAGCAATACCACTTCTAGGGTACTATAAAACAGTCCCCAAGCATCTATTTCCAAATAACTTCCCGAAAGGCTTGTTGTCAATATTGGGGTCAAGATGATAGCGCCTAAAGTTGAACAAGTCGTCATGGCAACAGACAAAGCAACATTCGCTTTGGCCAAATATGCAATCACATTGGATGCTGTTCCACCAGGACAACAAGCCACTAAAATCAAGCCTACAGCAAAAAAAGGAGGCAACTCAAATAGAATTCCCAAAGCCCAACCCAATAAAGGCATTAGCGTAAATTGCAGAAGCATACCAAAAGCAACCCACCAAGGGGTTTTCACTACTTGGGTAAAATCACTCCAGTTCAAGGTTAAGCCCATTCCCAACATTATTCCACCCAAACCATAGGTAATCCACGGGCCAGCAAACCAAGTAAATAACTCAGGCTTTATCAACGCTAAAAAAGCACAAAGGCTAACCCAAAGGGGGAAAAATCTGGTAAACATCATATTGATAAATATATTAACGCATTGAAATCAAAATATTATTTTATTACTAACAAAATTGTAACAATTTTGCTGTTTTTTCGACATATAATAAATAAACAATTTTTTTTATTCTATGAAAAAATCTCTTTTCTTGCCTTTATTCGTACTGACTGGCCTTTTGGTGCAAGCACAAAATGTCCAATTTGAGGAATATGACCTGGCCAATGGCTTGCATGTTATTTTACATCAAGATAATGGCGCTCCTTTAGTCACTACATCTGTACTTTATCATGTAGGTGCAAAGGATGAAGAACCTGAACGAACTGGCTTTGCTCATTTCTTTGAACACCTTTTATTTGAAGGAACGAAGAACATTGAACGTGGAGAGTGGTTAAGTATAGTTTCTTCCAATGGTGGAAAAAACAACGCCTATACCAACGACGATTTTACTTACTACTACGAGGTGTTTCCCTCCAATAATTTGCAATTGGGGCTGTGGTTGGAGTCTGAGCGAATGCTTCACCCCGTAATCAATCAAATTGGTGTTGATACCCAAAATGAGGTCGTCAAAGAAGAAAAACGATTGCGTGTTGACAATTCTCCTTATGGGAAATTTTTAGAAAATGTCAAGAAAAACCTCTTTGTCAATCACCCCTATAAACACACTACTATTGGGGAAATGGAGCATTTAGACGCTGCTTCTTTGGATGAGTTTTTGGCCTTCAATAAAAAATATTATGTTCCCAACAATGCAGTTTTGGTTGTCGCTGGTGACATCGATATTCCCAAAACAAAAAAAATGATAGCTGACTATTTCTCCACCATTCCCAGAGGAGCAGATGTCCCTAGAGTAAACATTAAAGAAGAGCCCATTAAAGCCCCCATTAAAGCCCTTGCTTATGATGCAAATATTCAAATACCTGCAGTTGTTACAGGCTACAGAATGCCCTCTATGAAAACAAGGGATTCTAAAGTTTTGGATATGATTTCAACTTATTTAAGTGATGGAAAAAGCTCAAAACTTTACAAAAAAATGGTCGATGAGGAAAAAATGGCTTTGCAAGTTGGAGCACTAAACTTTAGTCAAGAAGATTATGGAATGTACCTTATTTACGGTCTTCCGCTTGGAGAAAATAGTTTAGAAAGCCTAGTAAATGCCATGGATGAAGAAGTGATTAAAATACAAACCAATTTGATTTCTGAAAAAGATTTCCAAAAACTACAAAACAAATTTGAAACCGACTTTGTCAATTCAAATGCTTCTGTAGAAGGGATCGCAAATTCATTGGCCGAATACTACACTTTTTTTGGCGATACGAATCTAATCAATACCGAAATCGACGTCTATCGCTCCATCACCCGTGAAGAAATTCAAGCGGTAGCAAAAAAATACCTCAATAAAAATCAACGTCTCGTCTTGGATTACCTTCCAGAATCAGCAAAAAAATAATCTCCCCTATGAAAAAAATAATTTTTTTATTCGTGTTCGTCCTTGCTTTGAATCCATTGCATGCGCAAATTGACCGAAGTCAACAACCGCAGCCGGGACCAGCGCCAAAAATTCAATTAGATGAACCACAAGAATTTATGCTGAAGAATGGTCTTCGTGTTTTAGTGGTCGAAAACCATAAACTCCCTCGTGCTTCTGCTACCCTAAAGATTGACCTTCATCCTATTTTTGAAGGAAAGCTTGCTGGGGCAAATTCTTTACTTTCCAGTATGCTAGGAAAAGGATCTGTTAACATCCCCAAAGATGCTTTTGAAGAAGAGGTAGACTTTCTTGGAGCACAAATTAATATCGGTTCTTCAAGTGCTTTTGCCTCCTCACTTTCTCGCTATTTCCCGCGTGTGCTAGATTTGATGGCTGATGCCGTTTTACATCCCAATTTTTTGGCTGAAGAATTTGAAAAGGAAAAAGAACGCTTAATCGAAGGAATCAAATCAAATGAAAACTCTGTTACTGCAGCTGCTCGTCGTGTTGAACGATTGATTACCTACGGCAAAGACCACCCTTATGGTGAATTCACATCAATTGAAAGCGTTGAAAACGTTAGTCTTGACGATGTAAAGAATTATTATACGTCTAATTTCACACCAGCCAATGCCTATCTTATTATTACTGGTGATGTAGATTTTGATACTGTAAAAAAGCAAATCAAAAATTTGTTCAAATCATGGAAAGGGAGCCCCAGTAAATCCGTCGCTTTCCCTGCGGCAAAAAATGCTCCAAGTTTAGAAATTAATTTTGTTGAAATGCCCAATGCAGTTCAATCAGAAGTGTCTGTTGAATTCACCACTGAAGTCGTTAAGACAGATGCAGATTATTTTCCAATGCTCTTGGCCAATCGTATTTTGGGAGGTGGAGCACAAGCCCGTTTATTCTTGAACCTTCGTGAGGACAAAGGCTATACCTATGGTTCCTATTCTTCGTTTAGCACAGATAAATATACGCGTTCCCGCTTTAGAGCTTCGGCCAGTGTACGAAATGCTGTAACAGATAGTTCTGTGGTTGAGTTGGTCAAAGAAATAGAAAAAATGCGCCTTGAAGAGGTAACTCAAAAAGAATTGGATCAGGCCAAAGCCAAATATGTTGGTGAATTTGTCTTGGCACTTGAACGTCCTGCTACCATTGCTCAATATGCTTTATCTATCCTAACTGAAGGGCTTCCGGCTGATTTTTACACAACTTACTTACAAAAGATTAATGCGGTAAGCATTGAAGATATTCAGCGTGTTTCGCAAAAATATTTATACCTTGACAATGCACGTATTTTTGTGACAGGAAAAGGGAGTGAAGTCCTCGAAAACCTAGAAAAAGTAATGCCCAAAGGGCAGGTACTTCCAGTTAATTACCTCGATAAGTACGGAAATACGGTAGAACGACCTGATTATGATGCTGCTGTACCAGAAGGGATAAATCCTGCAAGTATAGTGGACAATTACATTGAGGCCATTGGAGGACTTGAAAAACTAAAAATGATCGTCTCTAAAAAAGAAATTGCCTCTGCTTCCATGCAAGGAATGACTTTAGAAATTGCTAGTAAAAAAACCAACCAACAACAGTCTTCTCTTTTGGTTAGCATGATGGGAAACACCATGCAAAAACAGATAATTAACAAAGACAAAGGGTATAATGAGGCCCAAGGTCAACGAATGGAAATGGATGCCGATGGCCTGAAGAAGGCATTGGCTGATGCCACTATTTTCCCAGAATTAAGCCTTGAAATGGACGATGTGAAAATGGGTGGCGTTGTCGATGTTGATGGAACAAAGGCTTATGAACTCAAGGTTTCTGAAAACAAATCGTTTTTCTATGCGGTAGATTCTTTTTTAAAGATCAAGGTCAGTGAAACGCAAGAGGTGCAAGGGAATAGCATTACGCAAGAAACCATACTAGGTGACTATAAAGCTGTTGATGGAATTTTATTTCCACACAAAAGCACCCAGTCTTTTGGTCCCCAAAAAATAGATTTTATCACAAAATCTATCGAATTGAATGTTACTTTTTCTGCAGAAGATTTTCAATAACTTAAGCTCTGATTAACAAAAAAGCGTCTTTTTAAGGCGCTTTTTTTGTTTCTGTCACCAAGTAAATTCCACACAGGATAAAGCCACTTGCCACCCATTGAAGCCCCCCAAATTGTTCACCGTCTAACACACCCCAAGCAATGGCTACAATAGGCAAAAGATAGGTGATTGAAATGGAAAACACCGCCGTAGAAAACGAAAGTAATTCATTGAATAATACCTTAGCAAAAGCAGTGCCTACCAAAGAAAGAATGAAGATATACCAAAGCGAGCTAAGTATTTTTTCATCCGTATAAAAAGTCTCCCATTGAAAATCGGAAGTAAGGAGTAAAATCAATGCAGGAATACTAATGGCAACAAAATTAGCTAGAGCAATTGCCATGGGGGCCACGCCCTGAAGCTTATATTTTAGGGCATTGACATTGATTCCGTAACAGATTGCCGCCAACACAACCAACAAGGCATAGCGGCCATCGCCAGTTGACGTCAAGGAGAACTCTTGGACCACCAATAAAATTGTGCCCACAAACCCAACTAAGACCCCACCAAGCTGTTTTCTTTTGACAGATTGATGAAAAAAGAGTGCAGCAAAAAGTAAGGAAAACAATGGTGTAAGCCCATTTAAAACGGCCACTACCGAACTGTCGATCTCTGTTTCTGAAAAAGCAAAAAGAAAAGAAGGAAAAAAAGTACCCACAAAACCAGTGAACACCAGCCACTTCCACTGTTCAATTGTCAATCCTTTTAGGCTCTTGTACCCAATTAGGGCTAGAATGCTTGTGGTGAATAAAATGCGAATAGAACCCAGTTGAATAGGGGTCAACCCAATCAAGCCCTTTTTTATCAATATATAAGAACTTCCCCAAATCAAAGAAAGAACAATAAGATACACCCACTTTTTTACTGCAATAGACATCTGCTATTTTTTTAACAAAAGTCTGCTTTTTCTAAGGATTTTGTTTTGAATAATTCATTAATTTTACGGCATGCAAAAAATCCTACTTCTTCCGATTCTACTTCTCAGCTTCTACAGTTGTAAGCAACAAAAAGCTGAAATCAAATCTCCTCCTTCTAGAGAGATAACATCAGTTGCCCTTTCTAGTGATCCTACTTCAAAGATGGAAATGACCATTGAAGGTATGATGTGTGCGATTGGTTGTGCAGCGACCATTGAAAAAAAATTAAATGCAACCGCTGGAATTACACAAGCAACTGTCGATTTTGATACCAAAAAAGCACAGCTAAGCTTTGATTCAGAAATCTTAAATCCAACTGCCATCAAAGCGATTGTAACCGATTTAAATGATCTTTACAGCATAGCTGAATTTTCCATCAAAGATTAACTTATTCCTTCCATTTAAGGGTTTCCATCAACTTCACCATGTCTTTTTCGATATAGCGTGCAGCTGGTAAAATGGAGTCATAGTTTGGCCTTGAGTAGAAATAAAGTGAACCCACCAAGAAGTGATCTAGGCTATCTGTTAAAAAGAATTGTGCCTGAGAGGCTGCCTCGCCAACAATACGGAACAAGGTGCCATAGGCCTTATTTTCTGGGTTGATAAATACTTTTTCTGGAATAGAAGATGCCTTTATTATGTGTTTACTTGGCATTTGATAGGCATCTGCAAGCAATGATGCTAAATTGTTCTCTATTGGCCTGTAGGAGAGGTATATGGTCGCCTGCATTGAAGGATAAACAATCTTACTTTCACAATTATTTAATAGACTAAAAGTAGCATTGTTGTTTATGTCGAAAAGATAAGGGCAACTGTTTTCAATCGTTCCATAGGCCGCATCAGGATAGTTTAGATTGAGTTGAGCTTTTGGCTTGGGAAGTAAGGGCGTACCACTACAAGCAAGCAAGAAACAAAACAGAAAAGCAGTTATAGTTATTCGCATTAGGGAAGGCTTACTTTTACGCGTTTGATCCTTTTTTTATCTTCAGACTCAATGGTGAAAGAAACGCTTTCAAAGTTTAGCTTCTGATGTAATCTTGGCAAATGCCCTGCAACTTCAATAATGAATCCACCCAAGGTTTCGGCTTCTCCCTTGGCTTTTTCAAACTCCTCTTGAGAGGACAATTCTGTAATCCGATAGAAATCCTTTAAACTCACTTTTGCTTCAAAGACATAGTTTTTTTCATCAATTTTAGAATATTCTATGTCTTCGTCGTCAAACTCATCGGTAATATCTCCAACAATTTCTTCGATTAGATCTTCTAAAGTAACTACCCCTGATGTCCCGCCATATTCATCTACCACAATGGCTATATGAATTTTTTTCTGCTGAAACTCTTTGAGTAAATCGTCTAATTTTTTATTCTCTGGGACAAAATAGGCTGGTCGTAATAGGGTCGTCCAATCAAAATCGGGTAAATGAAGATTGGGCATCAAATCTTTGCTGTATAAAATTCCTTCAATTTTATCCAAGCGTTCTTTGTAAACAGGAATCCGAGAATAGCCCTCTTGAATTAATTGAGGTAAAATTTCTTCTAGTGTCATGTCGGTTGAGAGGGCAAAAACATCAACACGAGGACACATTACTTGCTTGGTGTCTGTGTTTCCAAAAGATACAATTCCCTGTAAAATTTTATCCTCTTCTTGGGTCGTGTCGTTTTGCTCGGTGAGCTCCAAGGCTTGCGACAGCTCGTCAACAGAAAAGGAACTGGAGCGTTGCCCAAAACGTTTTTCCAATACATGGGTTACATAACTCATGGGACGGGTAATGTAAAACAAAAAGTAAGTGTCAAGAACATAGATCGTTCCTGCCATGAATTGCGCAAAAGTAAGGTTGTTCCTATTGGCATAAATTTTTGGTAAAATTTCACCAAAAAGAAGAATTATAAACGTAATAACAACAATTTCAATAAAGAGTTGAGTCAATTCGTTTTCCACACCGATGAACAAAGAATTACTCATATTGGCAAAAAGCAATACAACAGCTATATTGATAAAATTATTGGCCACTAAAATAGTGGCCAATAATCGTTTAGGTTGTTTTAATAAACGTTCAATTTTTTCTGTTCGCTTGGGCTGGCTTTCTTTTGCTTGCTCAATAATCGAGGGAGTCAAAGAAAAGAAGGCGACTTCAGCTCCAGAAATCAAAGCAGAAGCCAGAAGTAACATCCCCAATAATATCCATTTGATTAGTGTTGCGGTGGGCAACAAGGCTAGCATAAAAATAAGGGAGGGTTCTGGATCCAATCGTGAGAATTAAAAGGGTAAATCGTCTTTTTTGTCAGGCGCTTGCGCCGCAGGTGGGGGTGTGTTTTCATCCCCTCCCTTTTTGGTAGTTAAAAAGGTAAACTCATCAACGTTTATTTCAGTGCTATAACGGTCATTCCCGCTATCGTCTTGCCATTTTCGGGTTTTAATTTTACCTTCGATATAGACGCGATCTCCTTTACTCAAATATTTTTCACAAATTTCAGCAGCTTTGTTACGAACAACAATGTTGTGCCATTCTGTTTGTGTTACTTTCTCACCAGAATCTTTTTTGGTGTAGGTTTCGTTTGTGGCCAACGGGAAACGACCTATGCTTCCTCCTCCTTCAAAATAATGCATTTTTACATTATCGCCAAGGTGACCAATCAACATAACTTTGTTTAATGTTCCACTCATAACGGTAGTTTTTTAGGGTTAGACATAGTCAAATATAATAAAGTCCATTTAATCGGAATAATGTTTATCCATAAAGTGTCCAATAACAACAGGTACGGGTAATGTCTTTAATTCTTTAAGGGCAACTGCTTTTTTAAGCTCTTGAAGAGATCGTACTCCCCAGAACTGAATATAGAGCTGCTGATGCGAAAGTAGGTGTTTTACGGGACTTGGATTGAGTAGTTTAGGCCTTTCATAGCATATAGAAGTCCATTGAGCAAAGTCAGGGAGTTGTATCAATTCTTCTTGGTCAACAAGTTTTTCGCTTTCTACCAACGGAAACTCATATAGATTTTGCCATATCCCTTTTCCTGTTCTTTTCTGAAGTAGGGTTTTTCCTTTTGGAGAATGTAAAACCAAATAATTAAAGTAGCGTTTCCGCACTTTCGTTTTTTTACTTTTTACAGGGAATTGATCGACTTTCCCTTGTTGAAAAGCTATACATGAAGTAGAAAATGGACAGGAGCTACAATTGGTTAGCTTGGGTGTACATTGCAATGCACCAAACTCCATCAATGCTTGATTAAAGTCACCGGGGGAAACACCTAGCATCAGTTCAGTTGCTTTTGCCTTAAAAAAAGCATGTGCTGGTGAACTATCAATGGGAAGCTCAATACCAAAATAGCGCGAAAGAAAACGATATACATTTCCATCGACCACCGCTTGTGGTTCCTCGAAACAAATAGAGGCGATTGCACTAGCGGTATAATCACCAACACCTTTAAGCTTTAAAAGATCTTTGTGGCTGTTTGGAAAATTAGCTGCATTGTGCTCAACGATCCATTGGGCAGAAAAAAGTAAATTCCTCGCCCTTGAATAATAGCCCAAGCCCTGCCAAAGTTTTAAAACTTTTTCTTCTGGAGCCTTGGCCAAATCTGATACCGTTGGAAAAGCCTCAATAAATTTAAGATAATAGGGGAGACCTTGTTGGACTCTTGTTTGTTGTAGAATAATCTCTGAAAGCCAAACATGATAGGGATTTTTTGAATTTCGCCAAGGAAAATCACGTTTGTTTTCCCCATACCAACCCATTAAAGTTTTCGTCCAATTCATTCGGTGTAAAAATACAGTAACTGATGGATTAAATTCATAAATATTAATGATTTAGGGGAATACAATTGTAATTATTAATTTATATATTTGCAAACCTCATTCAAAAAGAGGAATTGTTTAATTTTTTAAAAAACGAAGACATGACTAAAGCAGAGATCGTTTCTAATATTTCAGATCAATTGGGAATTGACAAAGGAGATGTACAGGCAACTGTTGAAAAATTTATGGAGGAAGTAAAGGGTTCTCTAGAAAACGGAGAAAATGTATACCTTAGAGGTTTCGGAAGTTTTGTGATAAAAACCCGTGCCAAAAAAACAGGGAGAAATATCTCAAAAAATACTGCAGTAATTATACCTGCCCACAATATTCCTGCATTTAAACCTGCAAAAATATTTATAAACGGCGTAAAATCGAAAGTCGCTGTCAAATAAACTTTAACCCTAATTAATTGTAATTATGCCAAGTGGTAAAAAACGTAAAAGACACAAGGTAGCAACGCACAAACGTAAGAAAAGACGTAGAGCGAACCGCCACAAAAAGAAATAGTGATCGAATTCACTTTAAAAAATTCATCGTTCTTTGAAATGAGATGGGCGGTTTAACTGCACATTTCACAGGTTAAAATCCTGAAAAATTATTGTTTAATCGGTTAGGAGAAATCTTCTCCCTACCACAAAATAACTCAGAGTGAATAAAGAATTGATTATTAGATCGAATTCCTCTGCTGTTGATTTTGCTCTACTCAAGGATGGAAAATTGATTGAGCTCAATAAAGAAGTTGAGGACAACAAGTTCTCGGTTGGTGATATATTTTTCGCCAAAGTCCGAAAATCTGTTTCAGGTCTCAACGCTTCATTTGTCAATGTTGGTCACGAAAAAGATGGTTTTTTACACTATCACGATCTTGGACCAAAATTGCCTTCTTTATTGAAGTTTATTAAACAAGTAAGTACAGGTAAAACAAAAGACTATCTGCTGAAGAATTTTAAATTCGAGGCAGAAATTGAAAAAACAGGAAAAGTTAGTGACATCATTGATTCGAATCAACACATTCTAGTTCAAGTTGTCAAAGAGCCCATTTCGACTAAGGGCCCGCGCATTAGTTCAGAACTATCGTTAGCGGGGCGTTATATGGTGCTCGTTCCATTTTCAGATCGAATTTCGATTTCGCAAAAAATTGAAGACAGAGAAGAAAAAAACAGATTGAAACGACTGGTTCAAAGCATTCGCCCAAAGAATTTTGGGGTGATTGTACGGACCGTTGCTCAAGATAAAAAAGTGGCCGAATTAGACGCAGATCTCCAGCAATT
>CAJQKN010000149.1 GCA_905478905.1 uncultured Flavobacteriaceae bacterium
TAGCTAGATCGTTATGTAATTCACGCGTTTTACCCGTTTGGGCATCTACCCGATTATAATCATATACCCGATAAGTAACATCTGAAGATTGTTGGATCTCTGCCAATAGCACCCCTCCGCCAATGGCATGAATACGACCAGTGGGTATATAAACTACATCGCCAGCAGATACTTTTTCTCGATGTAAAACTTCCTCTACTCGATTTTCTTTCAACAATTTTTGATACTGCTGTTTATCAATTTCCTGATTAAAACCCATAATTAATTCAGCATCGGGTTCTGCATCTAGAATGTACCACATCTCGTTTTTGCCAAATGAGTTATGGCGCTCTTTTGCCAGTTCGTCATTTGGATGAACCTGAACGGAAAGAGGTATTTTTGCATCAATAAATTTGATGAGTAAGGGAAAAGCACTTCCAAATCGCTCTGTTACTGCTTCGCCCAATAGCTCTTTTGGAAAAGCCGCAATCAATTCTGTTAGTTTTTTTCCTTTGTGTTTGCCAGAGGCAACCTCTGACTCAAAGCCCGGAACGGCAGAAATCTCCCAGGATTCACCATTATTTTCTCCTTGACCTTTTTTGTTTAGTTGTGTGGACAGCTTATTTCCTCCCCATAAGCGGTATTGTAATTGAGGCACAAAAGAAATTGGGTTAAAAGAGATCATAGGTTCAAAGATACCTCAAACAACCAAAAAGCAGCGCCAACCGCTATCATTTATTTTGAACAATTCCGTTATTTACATGAAAGGGGGTTTATTTTAGGGGGACACGATAACGATGGAATCTATTCATTATTTTCCTTTTATACCTATTCACCTATTAATGCCAGTTAAAATTGAGCTGAGATTAAAAATGGGGTCGCTAAAAAGGAAAGTTGGCCCAACAATTTGGTTAATAACCCTCGGATATCTCCTAAACTCGAATTGTGTTCATTTCCTTACATTTTGTACTTTAGGTAGATAAAATAAATTACATGATTCAGCTTCCCATCATCAATGAGAGCCCGTTTGATTTACCCACCTACGCAACGATTTCTTCCGCAGGTTTAGACCTAAAAGCCGTGTTGGATGCACCCATTAGCTTGGCACCATTGGAACGAAAAATCATTGGGACTGGGCTTAAAATAGCTCTACCAGAAGGCTATGAAGCACAAGTAAGACCTCGCTCAGGTCTTGCGGCCAAACATGGGATTACCGTTCTAAACGCACCCGGAACCATTGATGCCGATTACCGAGGAGAAATTGGGGTAATATTGGTCAACTTATCCAACGATAGCTTTACGATTCAACCAGGGGAGCGTATTGCGCAGCTTGTGGTTGCTCAATACACCCAAGTGAGTTGGCAACCTACAACCAACTTGGAGGAGACCGATCGAGGGGAAGGGGGTTTTGGAAGTACGGGAAAAAAATAAATGAAAATAAACACATGAAAATAATCGTTCCAATGGCAGGGCGTGGATCGCGCCTCCGTCCTCATACACTCACTATTCCTAAACCATTGGTTCCTGTTGCTGGAACCCCCATCGTAGAGCAATTGGTCTACGACATTGCCAAGGTTGTTCAACAACCCATTACTGAAATTGCTTTTGTATTGGGTGATCCAGCCTTTTTTGGCGAAGATGTGGTAACTCACCTTAAGGGAGTAGCAGAAAGTTTAGGAGCAAAAGCAAGTATTTATCGACAGCTAGACCCGTTGGGAACAGGTCACGCCATTATGTGTGCAGCAGCTTCTTTGGATGGTCCAGCGGTAATTGCCTATGCTGATACGCTTATTCGTGCAGATTTCAAGATTGACCCCAAAGCAGATGCCCAAATATGGGTAAAGAAAGTAGACAATCCCTCGGACTATGGTGTAGTAAAGTTGGATGAGACGGGCGCAATTACTGAATTAATCGAAAAACCGAGTGAATATGTGTCGGACCTGGCCGTTATTGGGATTTATTATTTTAAGAATAGCGCCGAGTTAAAAAATGAATTACAAAAGGTGTTGGATCAACAACTTACCCATGGGGGTGAATACCAAATCAACGACGGAATTAAAGGCATGATGGCTTTGGGGAAACGTTTTGTTCCAGGGGAGGTAGAGGCCTGGATGGATTGTGGAAACAAAGAAATTACCGTGGCCACAAACGCCAGGATGCTTCAGTTTTTGGAGGAAGAAGGAAAACCCTTGGTTCATTCGTCGGTAAAATTAAATAACGCGACCATCATTCCCCCCTGTTTTATTGGCAAGGATGTTGTATTGACCAATGCAACTGTTGGCCCAAGTGTTTCTATTGGAGAAGGGACCCATATTAAAAATGCATCGATCAAAGATTCCATCATTCAACAACACACGCTTATAGAAAATGCCGTTTTAGAAAAGGCAATGATTGGCAACCACGTACGTTATAATGGTATCCATACTCGGCTGAGCTTAGGCGATTTTACCGAATTAATATAAAAATGAAGAATACCCAAAAATACACGGCACTTTTTCTTTTACTTGCCCTGATGCTGTCCTGTAAGTCCGTTCGGGTACTGCCGAACAAGGCTCCAGTAAAACGCGTCGATTTGGCTGTTTTGGGGAGTGAGATTGTCAAGGCTGAAGAAAACATTAAAAATTTTCGTGCCCGAATTAAAGCGGTATACGATGATCAAAAAAGGAAACAACAGCTTAGTGTTAATTTCCGAATGGAAAAAGACAAAAGCTTTTGGATGAGTGCCAACATCTTGATTCCGATTGCGAAAGTATTGGTCACCCCTGAAAAGGTTCAATTTTACGAAAAATTTCAGAAGACCTACTACGACGGAGATATCGCCTTTATCAATCAACAATTGGGCTCTTCTTTTAGTTTCGACGATTTACAAAATATTTTTTTGGGGAACCCTATAACCGATTTTAGCAAAACGAAATTTGAACGAATTTCCCATCCTCAGTATTATGTCCTGAGTCCTAAGGAAAAAGGACAACTTTTTCGCCCAACGTACTTTTTTGACCCGAACACTTTTCGCCTAAAAGAACAACGTTTTATGGTGGCAAAAACGGGACAAAGTTTGAGCATAAAATACACCCAAAACCAACAGGTAGAGGGGAAAGAAGTTCCCAAGAAAATTGAAATTTCTGCCTTCGATGGAACAAATTTCCTTCAAATTTCCTTGGATTTTTTGCGGGTTGACTTTCCAAAAAACCTTGTAACTCCCTTTGCAATTCCCGAAAATTATAAAAAAATAGAACTCTAACATGGGGAAGAAAGCCATCCTCTTACTCTTTGTTTTCTGCATAAGCCTTAGTGTTTTTGCGCAGGACAGTCGCCAAAAAAAATTAGAGGCTCAACGCAAACAACTGGAGCAAGAAATCAAGCAAATCAATACGCTTTTGTTTTCCAACACCAAAAAAAAGAAATCGGCTTTAACAGAGGTTGAAGACTTGGCCGTAAAGATTAACTTGCGTCAACGCTTGATTCGAGTGACCAACGAAGAAGCAAATCGCCTTACACAACAAATCAATGTAAACCAGCGAACAATAGATAGGCAACGAAAAGAGTTACAGGTTTTAAAGGATGATTACGCCGAAATGATTCGTTTTTCTTATGCCAGTAAATCTGGGCAAAGCCGATTGATGTTTTTGTTTTCTTCCGATAATTTTCTTCAGGCGTACAAACGGTTTCAGTACCTTAAACAATACACGAGTTTTCGGAAGAAGCAAGGGGAATTGATTGCCGAGAAGACCCTCACTCTCCAAGCACTGAACAAGGATCTGCTGGTGCAAAAGCAGAAAAAACAAGATTTGGTGAGTGCCAATCAGCTTGCACAAGTTACTTATGAAAAAGAGCGTATGGCACAGAAAGAATTGGTCACTGCCCTCAAAAAAAGGGAACGTTCCTTTGCCAGTCAAATAAGAAAAAAGCAACAAAAAATAGCCGCCTTTGACAAGGAGATTCAACGCCTGATTCGGGCAGCAATCGCAGCATCTAATAAGGCAGCAGGGAAGGGAAATGCAGCGGCCTTTACATTAACACCAGAAGCACAGTTAATCGGGAAGAATTTTAGCGCCAACAAAGGAAAATTACCTTGGCCAGTTGAAAAGGGGGTAGTAACCCTTGGTTTTGGCACCCAACCGCATCCAGTGGTTAAAACGACAAAAATCCAAAGCAACGGGGTGACCATTGCCACTCCAGATCACGCAGAGGTTAGGTCAGTTTTTGAAGGAATAGTTTTGAGTATTATAAGTTTTAAAGGGAGTAATCCTGCGGTCCTTATTCAGCATGGAAATTATATCACGTCCTATTCTAATATGGAAACTGTATTTGTAAAAAAAGGACAGAAAGTTGCTTCAAAAGAGGTTATAGGAAAAGTCTTTACTCACCCTAACACAGGAAAAACAGAATTAAAGTTTGGGGTGTTTCAAACCTCTACTCCGGTTAATCCTAAGGGTTGGGTATACCGGATGTAACCTAGTTGCTTTCAGCTAGGAACCATGCTTCTTCTTCAAGCGTATACTTAACGAAGTTCAACAATTGATAGGCAGCACGTTTGGATTTAAATCGCCCATAGGCTACACGGTAAAAACCTTCAGCACTTGTTTCAGCAAAAGCAGCTTCAAAGCCATCTGCTTTGAGTTGAGTGAGCCTGCGTTGCGCATTTACTTCATCGCGGTAGCTACCGGCAACAATGCTATAAAAGCCACCACCTGCAACAGAAATTCTGTTATCATTAGTAGTCTCTGGTGTTGGGCTTATATCTGCAGCAACATTAAGTTCAATTGGCGCTATGGAACCCAGTTCAAAAGTGGCTTCCTGAACGTTTTTGGTAATGCGTTTTTGAGCCAATTCAGTTGACTTGATGCGCTCATCTTGAATGTATTGATTGCCAAAATAATAGCTCGCACCAAGTATAGCCACGGCAAGCACACCAATGACAGCATATCTCATTGCAGAAGAAGAACTTCCTTCAGGTTTTTCAGGGGTAAAGGCCAATGGTTCTTTGTTTTCATTTGACATAGTTGAAGATTTAGTATTAGTTGTTTTTGGAACGATAGGAGGAACTACAGCCGCAGCTTGCATTTGCTCGCGAAGCGGGATGCGCTTGAAGCGATGTAGGCCGAAAGCATTTAGATCAAAATTGATTTTACCAAAGGGTAGAAAGCGTAAGTTGTTTTCAGTAGTTAGCGAAAACTCACCCACTCCCGGCAGTACAACCATTTGATGAGTCAATTGTTTTTTCCAAGAACGAATTTCGTTTTCTAACAAGGCTAGAGCATCAGTATAATTGAGCCCTTCACGTAAAGCAATATAGTTGGCGACTAAGCCATCGTTTTGTTTGATTAGGCTATTAAATGAAATTTCTTTAGAAGGCGGTGAAAAGTCGCCTGTAACACGATTGACTCGAATGGGTACCGTTTGGGTCAATAATGCACCAAAACCCGGAAGGGTAACACAGTCGTGTTGATAAAGTAATTCTTTGATATATTGTGTTAATTTCATGTAATAAAGATAGGAAATAAAATTTTATTTTTAATTTGAAAAATCAGGCTCATTTTGGCCTTGAAAAGCCCCTCTCTATGGATCTAACGTCGCTACAAGCCGCTTTATTGCTTTGTCGATTAGCCAACCTTGGCCCTCGTTCGGCAAAAAAACTTATTGACGAATGTGGAAGTGCTCAAAGGGTTCTTCAAGAAAAACCCTCTAACCTACTAAAAATAAACGGTATAGGGAATTCGCATTTAGCAGGAATTTCCCAATGGGAAAGTGTTATTCCACAGCTTGAAAAGGAAGAACAGTTCCTTAAAAAAAAGAAATTGACTCCTTTTATTTATGGCCAAAACACTTATCCAATTACCCTTGCGCACAGCAGTGACCCACCTGTAGTTTTTTTTCAAAAGGGAAGGGTGAATTGGGAAAATAAGAAGATTATAAGTATTGTTGGTACACGAAAACCTACTGCGCGCGGCATTGCCTTCTGTGAAGAACTAATCGAAGAAATTGCTCCCTATTCTCCCCTTATAGTGAGTGGTTTTGCCCGCGGAATCGATATTGTCGCCCACCGAAAAGCGCTAAAAATGGGATTAGAAACTGTGGCTGTACTTGCCCACACTTTTGATCAATGGTATCCCAAGGAGCATCACGTTGAGGTGGATAAGGTTTTGAAAAACGGAGCTTTTGTCACTGAATTTTGGTCAGATGCACCCTTTGAACGCGCGAATTTTCTCAAACGAAATCGCATTATTGCTGGTTTATCCCATGCAACAATTGTCATCGAATCTGGTGAGAAAGGGGGCAGTTTGGTTACCGCGAGTCAAGCCTTGGCCTATGGGCGGGAAGTTTTTGCTCCTCCTGGAAGAGTTTCTGACACACAATCTAAGGGCTGTTTGAATCTAATAAAAGCAGATCGAGCACGTCTTATAACCAGTGGAGCAGACATAGCCACTTGGTTGGAATGGGAAGAGAAAACACCGATTAAAGCAGTACAAAAAAGTCTTTTTGTAGAGCTTAGTAAAGAAGAGGCCGAGTTATATGATTTGTTGAAAGAACCGCTCTCCTTGGATGAAATTACGCTAAAAACAAAACGTCCGGTGGGACAAATCGCTGCAGACTTAATGCAGTTAGAACTTAAAGGAATTGTTCGATCTCTAGCCGGGAAGCGTTTTGAACAACTTTAGTAACCAATTTTCTTTCGCACTCGCCACAAAACAGTATGGGCAATTTGACGTGCTTTTTCGGCTCCTTTGGTCAAGGCAATGGTCACTTCAGCAGGATTCTCCTGGTAGTAATCATAGCGCTTTCTTGGTTCATCAAAGGTGGCTAAAATCAAATCGAAGAGAGCTTGTTTGGCGTGACCATAGCCCATGCCTCCCGCAAGATATTGGTCGCGTAAAACCTCAATTTGCCCCTCATTGGCCAAAAGCGAATACAAGGCAAAAACAGTACAAGTATCTGGGTTTTTAGGTTCTTCAAGCGGGGTTGAATCGGTTTTGATTCCCATGATTTGCTTGCGCAACTGTTTTTCAGGGAGAAAAACATTGATCAGGTTGTTCTTGGATTTAGACATTTTTTCACCATCTGTTCCTGGAACGTATTGTGTAGATTCTTGAATTTTAGCCTTGGG
Source organism: uncultured Flavobacteriaceae bacterium (assembly GCA_905478905.1). Taxonomy (GTDB): domain Bacteria; phylum Bacteroidota; class Bacteroidia; order Flavobacteriales; family Flavobacteriaceae; genus Arcticimaribacter. The sequence continues at coordinate 7,085 of CAJQKN010000149.1, forward strand.
AAGGACAAAGGTTTCTCCTAACTGACTATTAAAACGTGTAGCCACATCTCGGGTCATTTCCAAATGCTGTAATTGGTCTTTCCCAACAGGAACAATTTCAGCATCATAGAGTAAAATGTCAGCAGCCATAAGCATAGGATAGCTAAAAAGACCAGCATTTACATCCTGTAAACGATCGGCTTTGTCTTTAAAGGAATGAGCAAGGGTTAGGCGTTGGTAGGGGTAAAAGCAGTTAAGAAACCAGCTCAATTCAGTCACTTCACTCACATCACTTTGTTTGTAGAAAACCGTTTTATCGGTATCCAATCCACATGCCAACCATGCAGCAGCTGTATTAAAGGTGTGTTGCCGCAAGGTATCACCATCTTTTATTTGGGTAAGCGAGTGCAAATCTGCGATAAAAAGGAAGGATTCATTTTCAGCATCCTCTGCCATTGCAATTGCGGGAAGAACAGCGCCCAATAAATTCCCTAAATGGGGTGTCCCTGTACTTTGTACTCCGGTCAAGATTCTGGCCATGAAAAATATTTTCCACAAATGTACTTTATTTCCCTAAAACTAATTCCAATTCGCTAAATTTGAAATTGTGAAAAAAATACTAACGCGTTTGTGGCGGATATGGTTTTACTTTTTAGCCGGAATTCCGATCCCCTTTTTATTTCCCTTTTTAGCGGTAGCACTATTGTTTCCTAAAGGATATACAGTTGTCTTTTGGGTGGCACGTAATATATGGGCGCCTATTATTTTGGGAGGAAGCGGTTTTCATACAAAAATTCGATATGCCAAGCCTTTACCCAGAGGAACCTCTTATGTTTTAGTGGCAAATCACACCAGTTATATTGATCCTTTTGTAATGCTAAGGGTTTCTAAAAATCCATTTGTATTTGTGGGAAAAAAAGAGCTGGTCAAGATTCCTATCTTTGGATATCTCTATAAGCGGGCGGCAATTATGGTGAACCGAAGTGACAAGAAAAGTCGCTGGGAAGTTTATGGTCGTGCCGAAAAAAAACTTGCTCTTGGTTACAGTATTTGTATTTTCCCAGAGGTATCTTATGAAGATGACACCATTTTTTTACACCCCTTTAAACGCGGAGCATTTAAAATCGCAATCGACCATCAATTGCCAGTCGTTCCTATGGTCTTTTACGATTGTAAACGCAAGCATCCCTGGTACCCCAATTTTGGTTATCCTGGCGAATTAAGGGTTCAAACGTATTCTGAGATTTATCCTCCTAAAACAATGGAAGAAGTTGAGAGCTTCCAAAATGAGGTACGCGATATAATTGAAAAAGGACTGCAAGAAGACCCCAAAAGAAGACAATATATTGCAGTAGAAATCGAAAAAGCTATCGCACAAAACGCTTAATATTAATTCTCCGTCTGCAAGTGGGCGAAAATTAGTATTTTACTTAAAAACTAACTTTATGGATTCTTCAGCATCGATTATTCTAGCTGTTGCTATTATGGTGATCATGATGGGAATGGGACTAAGCCTTAGCCTCTCTGATTTTAAACGTGTGGCGCAATACCCTAAACCTGTTCTTCTAGGGCTTACCAATCAAATTATTTTACTGCCTTTGGTCAGTTTAGGACTTATATATTTGTTTCAACCTCCAGCTTTTATTTCGATCGGTATGATTCTATTAGCGGCCTGTCCTGGGGGAACATCTTCTAATTTGGTGACCCTTTTGGCGAAAGGGGATTTAGCACTTTCCGTTAGTATGACTGCTATCAATAGCATTATTACGATTGTCACCATTCCTTTTTGGGTGGGTTATGCTTACACGAATTATTTAGCAGAGGCGTCCAGTATGTCCTCTCCTACGGAAGATATTTTTAAAACCTTGATTATTATTTTGGCTATTCCATTAAGTATAGGAATGTTGGTAAAACAGCGTGCCCCAGCATTTGCCAAAAGAATGGAGCGCCCTGTTCGAATTGCGTCTTCTGTTTTTTTAGCCGTGGTTATTTTGGGTCTGTTGGCCCGTGAATTTGATTTGTTTCAACAATATGTGGGCGACACCTTGGCCATAGTAGCTGCATTGAATGCCATTACCATGGGACTGGGATATATTTTAGCAAAAGCCTTTGGTTTAAATTTAAAACAAGGTTTGACCATAGCCATTGAGTCGGGCATTCAAAATGGTACCTTGACCATCAGTCTGGCCGTCATAACACTTAACGAACCTGACTTTGCCATTATAGCGGCGATTTATTCTTTGGTGATGTATGCCTTTTCTAGTGTACCTATTTACTTTGGGCTGAAAGCCTCAAAATAAAAAACCCCCAAATTACTTTGGGGGCCATGTAATTAAAATGTTAAAAGCATTATTCGTTAACCGCTTTAAGGGTTCCCATGATTTTCCCTTCGAGTTCTTCCATTAAATCTGGATTGTCCTCCAAGAGTGTTTTCACGGCGTCGCGGCCTTGTCCCAGTTTGGTGTCACCATAGCTGAACCAAGACCCCGATTTTTTGATGATTTCGTAGTTCACCCCAAGGTCAATGATTTCACCAATCTTGGAGATTCCTTCCCCATACATGATGTCAAATTCAGTTGTTTTAAAAGGTGGAGCAACTTTGTTTTTCACCACCTTTACACGGGTTTTATTTCCCAACACTTCCGCATCGGCATTTTTAATCTGAGTCGAACGGCGGATGTCTAAACGCACTGAAGCGTAGAACTTTAGGGCATTTCCTCCAGTAGTGGTTTCAGGGTTTCCAAACATCACCCCAATTTTTTCCCGCAACTGGTTGATGAAGAAAACAGTACAGTTGGTTTTGCTGATGGAGCCAGTTAGTTTACGCAAGGCCTGGGACATTAAACGCGCATGAAGCCCCATTTTGGAATCTCCCATTTCACCTTCAATTTCACTCTTTGGTGTCAAGGCAGCCACCGAGTCAATCACCACAATATCTACTGCGCCTGAACGGATGAGGTTGTCAGCAATTTCGAGGGCCTGTTCTCCATGGTCGGGTTGTGAAATGATCAGTTCATTGATGTCAACACCCAATTTTTCGGCATAAAAACGGTCGAAGGCATGCTCTGCGTCGATAAAGGCAGCAATGCCTCCCTGCTTTTGGCATTCGGCAATGGCATGTAAGGTCAAGGTAGTTTTACCCGATGATTCTGGCCCGTAGATTTCAATTACACGTCCGCGAGGATAGCCTCCCACACCCATGGCAATATCTAGTCCAATGGAGCCAGAAGAAATGGATTCCACATCCTCTATGGCAACATCGCCCATTTTCATTACTGACCCTTTTCCGTAGGTCTTGTCTAGTTTGTCTAAGGTAAGTTGTAGCGCCTTTAGTTTGGCGGCTTTATCATCGGCCATAAGTGTTCTTTTTCGTTTGGTATAAAAATAAGACTTTCTCTCTTTCCTTAAAACCAAAGCGAGAAGAGGTTATGAACAACTTGTGTTTTGTTTTTTGGAAATCCAAAATTTCATATTCTTTGGTTGAGACGAATAACCCTACAATCTGCAGCTAGTCCTGCTGTGTTTTGACGGAACTATTTAGGGATCTTATTGACAGCAAAGGAGCGTCCTGATCAAAGCGATGCTGTATCCCATAATTTTCTATCTTTGTTCTACACTTAAACCGTTTATAGCATGCAACTGTACAACAAATTAAGTGCGCAAGAACGAGCTGAAATGTTGGAAGCGGCAGGTACCGAACGCCTGACCTTATCCTTCTATCAATATGCGCACATTGGAAATCCACAACTTTTTCGCGATCACCTTTTTCTGAGCTGGAATGCCCTTGAGGTTTTGGGACGTATCTATGTCGCAAAAGAAGGGATTAATGCTCAGCTTTCGGTTCCTGCTCCGCATTTTGAGGCCTTTAAAAAACACCTTGACAGCATAGACTTTCTCCAAGGGATCCGATTAAACATCGCCATTGAGCAGGACTTAAAATCTTTTTTAAAACTCACCATCAAGGTTCGCGAGAAAATTGTTGCCGATGGCTTGGAAGACGCCAGTTTTGACGTCACCCAAAAGGGCAAGCACGTCAATGCGGAAGAATTCAACGTCCTGTTGGAAGATGAAAACACCATTTGTGTGGACATGCGTAACCATTACGAAAGTGAAATAGGTCATTTTAAAGGAGCAGTTACGCCAGACGTGGATACCTTTCGGGAGTCATTGCCCATCATTGAAGAAGATTTGGCTACCCACAAAAGCGATAAAAATTTGTTGATGTACTGCACGGGGGGAATTCGTTGTGAAAAGGCTTCTGCTTATTTTAAGCACAAAGGTTTTCAAAATGTCTTTCAGCTAGAAGGCGGTATCATTGAGTACACCCGCCAGGTAAAAGACCAAGCCCTTGAAAATAAATTTATTGGAAAGAATTTTGTCTTTGACGAGCGCCGAGGTGAACGCATTACCGACGATATCATCGCTCAATGCCATCAGTGTGGAGATCCTAGCGACGAACACGTGAACTGTGCCAATGAGGCTTGTCATTTGTTGTTTATTCAGTGCGCCAGTTGTCAGGAAAAAATGCAAAGCTGCTGCTCTGACAGCTGTCAAGAGATCATCCAATTGCCCATTGAAGAACAGAAAGCCTTGCGTAAAGGGAGCCACAACAGCAACAAGATTTTTAAAAAAGGGCGTTCGGACGTCTTAAAATTTAAGTCGCATTAACAGATTTTTGGCAGGCAGGTTTTCCGAAAACCCCCTATCTTTACAATTCAACAAAAAAACAAACTATGGCATGTGCTTCTTGTTCCAGTGCAGATGGAACCCCCCGGGGGTGTAAAAGCAATGGCACCTGTGGCACCGACAGTTGCAATAAACTAACCGTTTTTGACTGGCTGTCTAATATGCAATTGCCCGGAGGTCAAGAGCCTTTTACCTTGGTTGAGGTGCGTTTTAAAAATAGCCGTAAAGAATATTTTCGCAACGAGGACAAACTTCCTTTAAAGATTGGCGATCTCGTTGCGACTGAAGCATCGAGTGGTCACGACATTGGACAGGTTACTCTTACGGGAGAATTGGTGCGTTTTCAGTTGAAGAAGAAAAAGATCAAAGAAGACAGCGAGGAGATTTTAAAGATCTACCGCATGGCGACCCAAAAAGACATTGACAAGTGGCAGTCGGCTCGTGACCGTGAATCGGAGGTGCAGAAACGCGCCCGCGAAATGGCAATCTTTTTACGCTTAGAGATGAAAATTTCTGATGTAGAATTTCAAGGAGATGGGTCCAAAGCCACTTTTTATTATACGGCCGAAAGCCGTGTTGATTTTCGTCAACTCATCAAAGACATGGCACAAGCCTTTTCGGTGCGCATCGAGATGAAACAAATTGGGCTGCGTCAAGAAGCCTCTCGTTTGGGAGGAATTGGTTCTTGTGGACGTGAATTGTGTTGCTCCACTTGGTTGACGGACTTTAGAACAGTTTCTACGGCAGCCGCGCGCTATCAGCAGCTTTCCCTTAATCCTGAAAAACTGGCAGGTCAGTGTGGAAAACTCAAGTGTTGCTTGAATTTTGAATTAGACGCTTATCGAAAAGCACTGAAGACTTTCCCAAAACTGGACGTCAAACTGCATACCGAAAAAGGGATTGCGGTATGTCAAAAAACGGATATTTTTAAAGGCTATATGTGGTACGCTTACAAAGGCGATTGGATGACTTGGCATTTATTGACCAATGAACAGGCCGCAGAAATTGTCCGTAAAAACAAAGCAAAGGAAAAGGTAGCCAGCCTGGAACAATACGCCTTAGACATTTCAGTAAAAACAGAAGAAAAGGTGTTTGAAAACGTGGTAGGACAAGACAGTTTGAATCGTTTTGACCGCCCCAAGCAGAGCAAAAACAAAAAATCGCGAAAGAACAAGTCGCGTAACCGTAACCGCAAGGCACCGCAAAAAAATGAATAAGATCCAGCTTCTTTTTGGACTCACGATTTTTTTATTCCTCAGTAGTTGTGGAAGCGATGCACTATTTAGGCAAGATCAAGACACCCCAAAGGGGTGGGGCTTGAAAGACACCCTTCGGTTTCGTCTAGAAAAATCAATAAGCACACCCTCAGACATTTATATTCATTTGAGAAATAACCAAGACTATCCCTTTTCCAATATTTTTTTGGTGGTAAGCATGTATGCTCAAGATTCCTTAATTGAGCAGGATACCTTAGAATTTGCCATGGCAAAACCCAATGGAGAATGGCTAGGGACAGGCTATTCCTCGGTCAAAGAAAGTAAGTTGTGGTGGAAAAGCAATTGGCAAACAACCGAAGCAAGCCCATACCATTTCGACATTGCACAGGCAAACCGTGCAAATGGCTTGGAAAAAGGTGCAGAACAATTGGCCGGAATTATCTCCGTGGGTCTTTCTATTGAAACAAGCACAAAATAATGGCTATAAAGGGAAAAAAAAGAGCGAAAAAGAAAAGAAGTCCAAAAAAGTTTAGTGGCTTGATCAAGTTTTTCTGGGTCAGCTTTACGGCAGGTTTACTGCTTGGTGTAACGGTTTTTGCTAGTGCTGCCCTAGGTCTTTTTGGCCCCATGCCTCCTTTGGAACAGCTGGAAAATCCGAAAACAAATTTGGCCACCCAAATCCTCTCTACTGATGGAGAAACTTTGGGAAAATTCTACTATAACGACAATCGAACAGCCATTACTTTTGACGCACTTCCGTCCCATTTGGTTAATGCCTTGATCGCTACAGAAGATGAACGTTTCTATTCCCACTCCGGTATAGATTTCCGTGGCACCTTTCGGGCTCTGGCCTATTTGGGGAAACGCGGAGGGGCAAGTACCATTACACAACAGTTGGCTCGCCAACTCTTTGTAGGGGTTCGGTCGCGAAATAAAGTGCAGGCAATCACTCAAAAATTCAAAGAATATGTATTGGCCGTAATGTTGGAACGCCGCTATACCAAAGAAGAAATTATTGCGATGTACCTTAACATTTACGATTTTGGATACCAAGCCGACGGAATCCAATCAGCAGCAAAAATATACTTCAATACCACGCCAAAAGAGTTGTCCATAGAACAGAGTGCGACCTTGGTTGGAATGCTCAAGAACTCCTCTTTATTCAATCCAAAGCGTCGTCCAGAAATGACCCAGAAACGGCGAAATGTGGTTTTTCAGCAAATGCACCGCAACGAATTTCTCACCCTAGAGGAACTGGATTCTCTTCGCTCTATTCCTTTGGTCTTGGATTTCACTCCCGACTCCCACCGGGAAGGTTTGGCGACCTATTTCCGTGCCTACGTGCAACAATTCATGCAACAATGGGTAAAAGACAACCCTGGTCCCAACGGGAAGAAGTATGATATTTATCGCGATGGACTTCGCATATACACCACCATTGATTCGCGTTTACAGGCCAAGGCAGAGGAAGCTACTGTAGCGCATATGAAAAACTTGCAGGCAGAATTTGACCGTCAAAACACCAAAAGGCTCAATCCAACAGCTCCTTTTTTAGAACTGCGTGAAGGTCAGATCGATACCTTATTGGAGCGTTCTGCACGTCGTTCGGAGCGCTGGCGTGCCATGCGTGTTTCTGGCAAAGACGAGGAGACCATTTGGGCATCTTTCCAAGAACCTACCCCCATGAGCGTGTTTAGCTGGAAGGGAGATCGCGACACCATCATGACGCCCTTGGATTCTATTCGTTACTACAAAAGCTACCTTCGTGCCGCCATGATGTCCATGAATCCTACCACAGGCCATGTAAAGGCATGGGTAGGGGGCTTTGACTACAAACATTTTCAATACGATCAGGTAAAACAAGGGAAACGCCAAATAGGCTCTACCTTTAAGCCTTTTTTATATGCTACGGCCATTGATCAATTGCGCTTGTCACCCTGCGATATTTTACCCGACGCCCTTTTTTGTATAGAACCCATGAAATATGGAAATGTGGATGCATGGTGTCCCAAGAACTCAGGAGATAAATACGGTCAAATGCGCACCCTTAAAAACGCCCTAGCCAATTCTGTCAACACGGTCAGTGCTCGACTAATGGACAAGGTAGGTCCAGCCCCTGTAGTGAATCTAGCCCGAAAAATGGGGATTACTTCTCGTTTGCCAGTGGTTCCCTCCATCGCTTTGGGAACCCCAGATTTAAGCTTATTTGAAATGGTTGGGGCATACAGCACCTTTGCAAATAAAGGAGTCTATGTAAAGCCTATTATGATCACGCGTATCGAAGACAAAAACGGAACTGTATTGTTTGAAGTCGTTCCGGAGACCCGCGATGTTTTGAGTGAAGAAACAGCCTATGTCACCTTAAATCTACTGAAGGGGGTGACCGAAGGAGGCTCTGGCCAACGTTTGCGCCACAGTGGGGCAGACGAGACCAATTATGCCTATCAGGCTGTAGTTACTGGTTATCCCTATGAATTCACTAATCCCATTGCAGGAAAAACAGGAACAACCCAAAACCATTCCGATGGTTGGTTTATGGGTATGGTGCCAAATTTAGTCACTGGTGTTTGGGTTGGCGGAGAAGACCGGGCAGTACATTTTGATAATATTGCTTTTGGCCAAGGAGCCTCGATGGCCTTGCCCATATGGGCAACCTATATGAAGGCAGCCTATGAAAACGAAGCGATAGGGATTTCTATGGATGACTTTGAAGCACCTGCTTTGGTAAGTATACCGATCGATTGTGAGGAGGTAGCCCCCAATGCCTCAAACCCCATAGAGAAAAAAGAAGATTTAAATGAATTGGGCTTTTAGTGCTGCTCTTCGGCTAGCCATTCAGCAAAAGAGGTTTCGGTTTCCCTCAATTTTAATCCCACCAAAACAATATTTTTTGGCAAGCGTATACTAATTTTTTCAGCAAAATCGGTCACCATCATTTCACTTGTGGGCTGATAATTTACCCGTAGTATTTTATGCCCCCGTTGTTCCATCTCATCGGCTAGTTCTTTGTGTGGAGTGTTGATGTTTAATACGGTCGCATGGTCGAAAGGAACAACGATCTCTTCTTTGACAATTTTTTTAAGATCACTAAAGTCAATCACCATACCGTTTTTCACATGATTAGGATCATTTATGGGTCTTCCTTTAACGCTTACAGAAAGCTTGTAGCTGTGCCCGTGAACATTTTTACAAAGTCCGTCATAGCCATGTAGCGCATGACCGGTTTCAAAAGTAAATTCTTTGGTAATTCGAATGATGGATTCCATAGCGTTGATGCAAATTTTCGGGAGCAAGTTCCGCATTTTTTTGGAATTGTCCTGCAATGGACACAATTTCTTACAGGAAAAGGGAGCGCTATTTTTTTCCTTAGTACATTTGCATAAACGTTTTTTACCACGCACATGAAAAACATCCTTGTCCCCTTAGGGATTTCTGACAATTCAGAACAGACCCTTGTTTATGCAATTGGCTTGGCCTCAAAAACCCAGGCCGCGATTTATGTCATGGATTCTTTTAATCCAAGTTTTGTAAATGCACATTTACTCAACGTTAAAGAGGTTGTTAAGCGCAACAATTTTAATCGTATAAAAGCCTTGGTAAAATCTATTGATCACCACGGTTTATCAATTCAAATGGTAAGCTATGAAGGCGAATTTTTGGTCGGTGTGAATGCATTGGATGAAAAAGTTGGTCTTGATCTGATTGTTTGTGGCTCCATGCCCAACTCAAATAATGACGCAATATTTTTGGGCCCTACTCCGGGACGATTGGTGAAGAAAACCGACATACCGGTATGGATTATTCCAGAAGGGGCTATTTTTCAAGCACCTAAAAAAGCCTTATTTGCTTTTAAGAAAGGGAAGGTAAAAGGTGAACGCAGCTTGTTACCCTTGAAGTTTCTTCAAGATCAATTTAACACCCAATTAGAGTTACTCTTGGTAAAAACACCTGCGCACAACAGAAAAGAACTGCAAATTGACCATGAGATCGTTGAACTTTCTGATCAGATGACTTCTTCTGAAAATGCAACCATTTATCAGGGAGTACTTGAGCACTTCCGCCAAGTTCATCCAGACATATTGATCGTTTTTGCCCGCAAGCGAGGCTTTTTTGAGAAACTGATAGCGTCTGATGTGGTCTTTAAAAAAGACTTTTTTGCCAAAACGCCTTTATTGGTTATTAAAAACCGTCAATAATTTGAAACGCCTTCTCTTTTATGTCTTTTGTGTTGCCTCAACAATAGAAGGGATACATGGACAGGAGGCCTATTTTAATTTTAGTATTGACAATGACTTTTTTTTTGTAAAAGACAGGTACTATTCCAGTGGGATGTTCTTACAATACGGGAAAGAATTCAAAAAAGCATCCAACGACAGTCTTCGTCGCTTTGAGCAGTGGGAATTGGGACAGGAGATTTATACTCCTTCCATACGGTTATCTGAGGAGGTAGCGGACTACGATTATCCTTATGGAGGATGGCTTTACCTAAAATACAGCCGCCAAAAAGAATTAACTTCCAACAAACAGTTTGAAGTGGGACTTCAATTAGGCGTTACAGGAGATTGGTCTTTAGGGCGTTATTTTCAAAACACCTATCATAGGGAAGTATTGGGCTTAAGAGAAAACGCTTGGGTAGATCAGGTTCCTGAAGCTGTGCATATCAATCTATTCGCAGGATACTTTTACCAAAAGGAATTGATTGAACAAGTTCAATTTCAAAGTCATTTCTATGGTCGCTTGGGTACGCAACGTACGGATATTGGCGCTCGATTAGGATTAAATCTTGGTAGGGCTAGTGTTCTTGGTTTAGCAGCAAATTCACGTTATTTTACGACCCCAGGACAAGGCTTTTACGTTGGGGTCGACACCTCTTATATTGCGCATGATTATATGACAACAGCTAGCATGTTTAATGATGATGCCCCTTTTACAGTCGAATCGATTCCATTTAGTCTAGTAGTTGAAACTGGCTTTGCCTTGCAGGGAAATAAATGGAAACTTCTATTTCTGTATAAAAACCGTTCTCCAGACAACAGGCTTCAACCCAAAAAACCCCATCACCTAATGACGCTTTTTTTATCTCTTTTCTTTGATTAATCCCTTTTGGTATATAATTTGCAGGTATAATTAAAAATACAAATATGAAAAAAGTACTTTTTGTTCTTTCAATATCCTTTTTATTGACCTCTTGCTTGGTCATTAAGGTCTATGAATCGCCGAAATCAACGGATGAAGCTCCCAAACAAATCAGTTCGAAAAGAAGTATGATTTCTTCAGACATGACGGTTCCATTTCCAAAAGAAGGGACTGAAATCTTATTTTTTGGGGATGAAGAAGGCGCACTACCCGAAATAATTCA
>CAJQKN010000150.1 GCA_905478905.1 uncultured Flavobacteriaceae bacterium
AAGAGTAGAATCATTTGCAATACTCACTTCCTGTGAAGCAAAGCCGACATATGAAACAATTAGAACATCTCCAATGGATGCACTTACAGAAAAGTTCCCATCAAAATCAGTGAGGGTACCTGTATTATCACTCCCTTTGACAATAATAGTTGCCCCAGGCAATGGGCCGTCTTGCGCAGCGCTTACATTTCCTGTAACCGTTTTTTGCGCAAAAAGAACACTGCTTAAAGATAAGAACAGTGTAATAATTGAATTTTTTAAAATCATAGCTTACTTAGTTAAAAGGTTAATATATTGTAAATATAGTAAATAAGCATTAAATTGCAACTAACTGCAAAAAAAAATAAAAAACAGCATTAATTTTTGAAAAAAAAATGCTCAAGCGAAGAAAAGCTTAAACCAAATTAATGTTTAACGACTTAAAAGGCTCAAAAAGCTTGTCTGTTGGTTCTAACTCGGTTATAATAGTGGTAATCGCATTAACGTTAACGCATTTATATTTCTGTTGAGAGTTGAATTTTTTGGAAATGCACAACAAGGTTGTTTTTTTAGAGGATTTTATTATGGCACGTTTAATTTGAACAACCTCCCAGTCAAATTCACTAAGACCATGCACTACATCAATATAGCCCGTACCAATGAAGCTTTGGTCAAAGGTAATCTGAGATAATTCATTTATTGCGCCTGCACTAATGCTCATATGAGAATCCTTAGAAACCTTGCCTCCAATAAATATTAAGTTTACTCCCTCTTTATGAACCAATTCCATGGCAATGTGTAAACTTAGCGTAAAACAAGTAATTTTTTTGTTGTTGGGAATTGCCTTAGCAAGCTCCATGCATGTAGTACCGCCATCAATAAAAATGGCAGAACCATCCTGAATTTTCACTACAGCCTTGCGTGCGATCAGTTGCTTTTCATCAACATCATATATCTCTACAGAATTTTTATTTGACGTAAAGCTCAATGAAATGGCACCGCCGTGCACTTTTTTGAGAAGCTTTCTTTTGTCAAGCTCTTTTACGTCACGTCTAACCGTGTCTACAGAAACATCTAAATGTTCTGCAATATCATTTAAAAGAACTCTATTACGAAGGGACACTTCATTCAATATTTTTTGTTGACGCTCTTCTTTTAACATTTGTTTGGTTTAAAGCATTCAATTTAAAAAAAAATTTACAATAAATAGAATTGCAAGTTTGCAAAATATAGCATAAATTTGAAAATAAATGCAATTACCTGCACTTAATAACAATTAGACCAAATAATGGAATTAACCAGCAACGTAAAAAACATTGTCAAAAAAGATTTGAGTTTATCAAATGAGCATACTGAAGTAAAAATATACCGTGATAGTGATATTGCAAGCAAAGCTATTTCAGATTATATCATAGAAAAGATTAATCAAAAAACTAAAGTAGGAGAATCTTTTGTGCTTGGCTTGGCGACAGGATCTAGTCCAATAAAAGTGTATAGAAATCTTATCCAAGCCTACAAAGACGGTAGGGTAAGTTTTAAAAATGTCTATACTTTTAATTTAGACGAATACTTTCCAATGGATAGTAGCTCCATACATTCGTATGTGCAGTTTATGCATCAAAACCTGTTTAATGAAATTGATATTCCAAAAGAACATATACATATTCCCGACGGTAGTTTAGCTTTAGAAAAAATTGAGACTTACTGTACTGAATATGAAGAAAAAATTAGTGAACTAGGAGGTATTGACTTACAACTTTTGGGCATTGGCAGAACAGGCCATATTGGATTTAATGAGCCCAATGCTTCTTTTGAAAGTGAAACGCGGTTGGTGTGGCTTGATCCTTTGACTAGAAAAGATGCATCAAGTAGTTTTTTTGGAGAGAAAAACGTACCCACTCAAGCCATTACCATGGGCATGAAAACAATCATGCAATCCAAGGAAATAATCCTCTTGGCTTGGGGCGAGAGTAAGGTGTCTATTCTCCAAAAAACCATAGAAGGTGATGTGACAAAAAAGATTCCTGCAACACTACTACAAAAACACAACAACTGTAAGTTTGTCCTCGATAAAGCCGCAGCCTCTGAACTAATCAGAGAAAAAACGCCTTGGTTGGTTGGTGCATGCGTTTGGGATTCCAAACTTATCAGAAAGGCAGTCATTTGGCTATCCCACAAAACAAATAAATCCATTTTAAAACTTACCAAAAGTGATTTTATGCAAAATCATCTGGCAGAATTGTTTTATGAACATCATTTTGATTTAAATGCGGCAATCAAAGAAGTATACGAATCGCTCTATGGTGCTTTTGAATTGTGGCGCTCAAATACTAGCAATGGAAAGGGAACGAGGGCTGTTGTATTTAGTCCTCATCCAGACGATGATGTGATTTCAATGGGTGGTACTTTGATCCAGTTGGTAGATAATGGCTTTGATGTTCACGTTGCCTATCAAACTTCAGGGAATATCGCTGTCCATGATGATGATGTTATGCGCTTTTTGCAATTTTGCATCGATGCATCCTGTGGTGACCCTTATCTGCTAAAAGAATTTGATATTACTAAAAAGTTTTTTAGCCGCAAACAAGAGGGACAGCTTGACACAAAAAAAATTCTTGATTTAAAGGGGTTTATTCGTAAAGGTGAAGCCCTAGCTGCTAGTCGTGTTTGTGGAATTGGAGAGGAGAATTGTCATTTCATGAATCTTCCTTTTTATGAAACAGGGGCAGTCAAGAAAAAACCACACTCAAAAGCAGATATTGAACAAACCTATGCCTTGCTTGAAAAAATAAAACCAGAAAAAATTTTTGCAGCAGGAGACCTTTCTGATCCACACGGAACGCACAGGGTATGCCTTCAAATTTTGTTCGACACTATTGAGCAATTAATCCAGGACAAAAAAGAATGGATTGAGAAGTGCGAAGTTTGGCTGTATCGTGGTGCATGGCAAGAATGGAATGTTTCTGATATTGAAATGGCCGTTCCTTTGTCGCCATCAGATTTGATTAAAAAGAGATGTGCAATTTTTAAGCATCAATCTCAAAAAGATAAAGCGATGTTCCCAGGACCTGACGAGAGAGAGTTTTGGCAACGATCAGAACAAAGAAATCGAAATACGGCAAGAAAATATAATGCCTTGGGGCTACCTGATTATGAAGCTATTGAAGGCTTTGTTCGTTATTTGCCGAACCAATAAGCGTTTGATCATTAATGTGTGTATGACACATTTTTAGACCCCCTATCAGCCAATCCTCCTAAGCATACTATATTTACTACTTAAATTGCATTTGATATGACGCAGCATATGAAGTTTAAAGCATTCGTAATCTTAGCACTATTGGCATGTGGATTGATGACATATTTGTTGTTAAATCCTTCTCAAAATACCATTAATCTGACATACACCATCGATGCATTTCATGTAGAAAAAAATGAGATGATCGTCACACTTAATATTGATAATCAAACAAATATAGATTTTACTTCAAATCAATGGGAGCTACATTGGAATCAAATTATTGGAGAGGTAATGCCAGAGAGTCTCCCAACTGGAGTGAAATTTAAGCGAGTAAATGGAAACTCTTATTTCGTTCTTTCTTTTGGTGACAAATGGACCTTAAAGGCAGGAACACAGCAAAAACTCCAATTAAAAAAAAGGGGGATAATGTCGCGATTAAGCTTAGGCCCTTTTGGTGCTTTCTTGGTGCAAAATGGTGAAACTTATCCTGTTCATATTAATGTAAACTGGCAAAAGGCTGAAGGACTTGCTGACCTAAACTTGCCCACCTCAACAACTCGATACGATCAGCTTAACGAAATTTCGCTTATACCAAAAGAAAATCTTTCGATTCTGTTGCCCACCCCCAAGTATGTATCCAAACCATTAGCCTATAGAAAAGCAGACGCTAGCTGGCGTGTATATGCAGCCGATCCCTTTCATGACTTTCGTCCTAATATTGAAACCCTGCTAATGCAAACAAAAAAAGATATTGAATGGGTATCCGATATTAAAGATGCTAACTTGATTATTCAGTCAAATTCTGAAATTAAAGACGAGGCTTATAAGCTGCTTATTGAAGAGCAACATATACAGATAAATGCTTCTGCATACGCTGGAATCCTTTATGCAATCCAATCTCTTGTACAATTAGATGTTGTCTCTCAAATTCAAACAAAGCGTTGGCCGATTGTGGAGATCAATGACGCTCCTCGATTTGGGTACCGAGGCTTTTTACTTGATATCTCGCGAAACTTTTATGGTTTAAACAAAATCAAGGAAATAATTGACTTAATGTCTTTGTTCAAATTAAATCATTTGGATCTAAAGTTAACAGATGACGAGGGTTGGCGCTTGGAAATTCCTGGGCTACCTGAACTAACAGAGGTGGGTGCAAAAAGGGGTTACACCCTAGACGAACGGGATAAATTAATCCCTATGTATGGTTCTGGTGCTAATGGCGGAAAGACGGGAAATGGATTTTTAACTCAGCACGATTTTGTTGAACTAATTCGGTATGCTAGCGTGAGGAACGTGACCATTATCCCGCAAATTAGCTTTCCCTCTCATGCGCGCGCAGCCATTATTTCCATGGAATCAAGAAGGAAAAAACTCATCGAAAAGGGAGCATTTAAAGCCGCAGAAGAATATGCATTGACCGACCCCAACGATAAAAGTATTTATCAATCTCCCCAATTATATAACGATAATACAATTAACATTTGCCGTGAAAGCTCCTATGCTTTTTTTAAAAAGCTAATAGATGAAATTGTAAAGATGTATGCCAAAGCTGAAGTCCCTCTGAAGCAGTTCAGTATTGGAGCCGATGAATTACCTTTTGGTGTATGGAAAGCATCGCCATTGTGCATGGATAAAATTTCGGATCAGCAGTCACTAAATGATTTGTATGATGTAAATGTTTCCCGTCTTAAACGTATTTTAAACAACCACGGTATTGTACTCTCTGGTTGGGAAGACTTTCTTTTGGAGCATTCTGAACAGAGTCAATCTGAAACCTTGATAAAAGATCAAAGATATAATTATGAGGTCATCCCCTATGTTTGGAACAATATTTGGGGTGGCGGGAGAGAAGACATGAACTATAAATTTGCCAATTTGGGGTTCAAAACAGTGATGAGTAACTCATCGGCTTTTTACTTTGATATGGCGGATGATCGCGACATGGAAAGCCATGGATTAAACTGGTCTGGTTATGTGGATTATTTTGATGCATGGGCAATTGACCCAGAAAACATCTTCGCTAATGGGATACTTAATGAAAAGCATAAATTATCGGAGGAATATATCGCCAAAAAAATAACATTAGATCCCAATAAGCGCAGTAATCTGATTGGGATACAAAGTCAATTATTTGGTGAAACAGTTCGTAATGAAGCGATTTTAAACGAGATGATCTTACCCAACCTGATGGTATTTGCCGAGCGAGCTTGGGTCAGTCGTCCTGATTGGATAGATCTTCCAGCAAGTCAACAAAAAGCACCTATGCTTGAGCAATGGAATGTGTTTGTTAACACATTAGGGCAAAACACTATTCCCTTTCTAAACAAGCAGTTTAAAGATTTAAATATCCATCTTCCTAAACCAGGAGGTATCATTAGAAATGACACCTTATTTGTTCGCACACATTTTCCAGGCATTAAATTACGCTATTCGATTGATGGCGCCTTGCCCACCACAAACGATAACGTTTATGATGGTCCCATTTCCGTAGCAGCTGATGCGAAAGTAATGCTTCGTGCATTTGATAACAACGATAAAGGTGGGAAAGCAATTGAAGTAATTCGCTAACTTATTTTAGTAGTATGGGGATTATTTATTCGCATTTAATCAACGATAGCTTGATAGATTAAATTGCGTAGTTTTTGGTGGTCATCTAGATTGATTGGGGCTACCTGTGTGAAGTAAACAACAACTAGGTTTTCATTTGGGTCAACCCAATAGCTAGAGTGATAGGCACCACCCCATCCGTATTCACCAAGGCTTCCAAGCACTCCGCGATCACCGGCATCTGTTGTAACAGAAAATCCTAATCCAAAGCCCACACCCCAATCCCATGGAAACTTTACATCTTTGTAATGATCTCCACCCAAATGATTGGCGGTCATGAGTTCAACAGATTTTCTTGATAATATTCTCACATCATTATACAACCCATTGTTAAGCATCATTTGAAGAAAAATGGCATAATCGGTAGAAGTGCTTAACAAGCCTGCGCCTCCCGAAAAACTGCGGCGTGGACCATTTAAATACTGCCCTTGCGTTTGATTGTTCCCAATACAGTTTACTTCATCATCCCATTTAAATTGGGGTCTTCCATCGGCAGCAGCTCTCAAAAGTTTATCACCACATTGGCTGTAAACAACGCTAAGTCTTGAAGCCTTTGACTTTGGCAAATAGAAATGTGTATCTATCATGCCCAAGGGATCCAATATGCGCTCTTTCAGGAACACCTCTAATGATTGTCCAGAAACAACCTCTATAACAGCACCGAGGATGTCAGTACTATAACCATAAACATACTTTTCTCCAGGATGAGCCTCCATGGGTAGTTTAGCCATTCTTTTTACTGTTTTAAGAATAGGTTCATTCCTGTGCGCAAAATACCAACCTTGCATCCCTGCTTTTTCCCATTCTTCTGAAGCCAATCCATATCCATAATCAATTCCAGCAGTGTGGGTAAGCAAGTCACGAAGTTTAATTTGCCTTTTCGCTTTTTCTACAGTAAAGCTTCCATCAGCAGATTTTACAGCAACAGTAGATTCTTCAAATTCTGGTATATAATTCGATAAAGGATCTGAAATCAAAAGCTTGCCCTCTTCTTGGAGCATCATGATACCAACACTGACAATTGCCTTTGTTTGAGAGGCAATTCTAAAAATATTATCCTTTTGCATGGGAATATTTTGTTCCATATCGCTCATGCCTATCGCCTGATGGTATACAATCTTTCCATTTCTAGCAACTAAAACGACAGCACCAGGCAATTTCCCCATTGCGACATAGTCAGAAAATACCCTGTCGATATTTGATAATCTCTCTGAAGAAAAACCGTTGTTCTCAGGAAGGTCTACTTTGAGCTCTTGCCCAAAAATAAAGCTAAAAAATACGGATAATAAAAAAATGACATGAAAATGCAAATACTTGAAAAACATCGAAAAAAATTTTCATAAATATAGTAAATCTATCATAAAATAATCGACTATTTGACAGATAAACCTTCCAAAATAGGATCTAAAACCGTGGGTTTAATGGGCTTTTGAAAAGCAGCCTTTCACTTTAGTCATATTGTTGGAAATTTCCGGCAAATAAGTCGACTTAAAGGAGGTTCCTTCGGTTTCAACCAACCTTATTAAGTCAATTTTATGAAAAATCTATGGGCTTTTAGAACGTTCAAGCCCATGCTGAGGGAAATCAATCTACTTAGTGTTTTATTTCTAAAATTTTAGTTGAGTGCTATAAATTATCCTCCAAATCTTCATCTTCATTTATAGGATTGTCAAAATCTATAAAATCATCTTCTTCTTCAAAAATAGTGTCTTCATGTTGTTTAATGGCTTGTTGAAGTTTACTCCCTATTTTGACCAAATAAATGGTGTCTTCTGCATTAACCTTAACCGCTTTAACTATCTCACCCGATGCAGAAGTAAATTCTATGATGTCGTCTTCGTCATCAAATCCATAGGGATATTGACTAACCAACAAATCCAAAATGTCCTTGGTCAACTTTTTATAATCTACAATTAATCTTTTCATATTAACTATTTAAAATATACGCAAATACCAATGGTGCTACGATTGTCGCATCGCTTTCAATGATAAATTTGGGTGTATTTATATCCAGCTTTCCCCATGTTATTTTTTCGTTGGGAACAGCACCAGAGTAGGAACCATAACTTGTTGTGGAGTCACTAATTTGGCAAAAATAACTCCAGAAAGGGGTGCTTTGTTGTTCCATGTCTTGATATAGCATGGGGACAACACATATTGGGAAATCGCCAGCAATGCCTCCTCCAATCTGAAAAAATCCAATTCCATTAGCAGAATTACGATTATACCAATCTGCCAAAAAAGTCATGTATTCAATTCCCGATTTCATGGTACTTGCTTTGAGTTCGCCTTTTAGCACATAGGAGGCAAAGATGTTACCCATGGTGCTGTCTTCCCAACCTGGAACTACCATTGGAAGGTTTTTTTGAGCTGCAGCAAACACCCATGAATCCTTGGGGTCAATTTCGTAAGCATCCTCTAGGACACCAGACAATAACAATTTATACATAAACTCATGCGGAAAAAATCGTTCATTATTATCTTCAGCATCTTTCCAAATTTTAAAAATGTGATGCTGTAACTTCCTAAACGCTTCTTCTTCGGGTATGCAAGTGTCCGTTACGCGATTTAATCCTTTTTCAAGTAAATTCCATTCGTCTTGAGGGGTTAAGTCTCTATAATTTGGGATGCGCTTATAATGAGAATTCGCTACCAAGTTCATGATATCTTCCTCTAGGTTAGCTCCCGTACATGAAACAATATGAACTTTATCCTGTCGAATCATTTCAGAAAATATTTTTCCAATTTCAGCTGTACTCATGGCTCCAGCCAGTGAAACTAACATTTTAGCCTTATTCTCCAACTGCTCTTTATAGGCCTTGGCGGCATCTGCTAGGGCTGCAGCGTTAAAATGCAAAAAATAGGTGTCTATAAACTGTGTTATGTTTCCTTTATCAATCATTTTCATTTCCAAAATCGTTTTGTCCTTTTAGTTTATCTATTTTTTTAATTTTCTCTGTAGATTCAATGATATCTAAAAAGTCATCATAATCGTGCTGGCAAAACTTGTAGGACAACATTTTATAATAGAGTTTAGCAATCATAAAATCAGGTGCTTTGTTTGTTGGATTAGGACAAAGTTCAACTATGTCAAAGCCAACAACGTTTTTCTCCATAAACACTTTTTTTAGAAATTCTATGGTTTCATACCAGAGTAAACCCCCTGGTTCAGGAGTGCCAGTAGAAGGCATTATAGAAGGATCAAAAACATCAACATCAAATGTAATAAAGACATGATCTGTCATCATATCTATAGCACGATCTACCCAAGAGTCATCATAAATCATTTGCTCAGCAAAAAACACTTGATCTGTGTTCATTGTCTCTTTTTCGCTACTGTCCATAGAGCGAATTCCAACCTGAATTAAATTGGTGGTTTTGCTAGCCTCATAAACAGCACATGCGTGGTTGTAGGGAGTCCCGTTATATTCATCCCTCAAATCGGCATGAGCATCCAAGTGGAGTACTGTCAAGTTTTTAAATGATTCCTCAAAGGCACGAATTGTTCCAATGGAGACCGAGTGTTCACCGCCAAAAACA
The DNA here is from genome assembly GCA_905478905.1 of uncultured Flavobacteriaceae bacterium. GTDB lineage: Bacteria > Bacteroidota > Bacteroidia > Flavobacteriales > Flavobacteriaceae > Arcticimaribacter. Next base: position 9,365 of record CAJQKN010000150.1, read on the forward strand.
GTAACAAACTTGTTTTGTTGGATGTACTTTTTCACTGTTTTGTGCACTTGTTCAACCACGAGGTCTGGGGAGGATTTCTCGCTAATTGGTTCTGCTAGGTATATCCCTCTTTTATATACTTCGCTATTTGTTTCAATGTCATAGAGCTCCATATTTTCGGAAGCCGCTAAAAAAGCATCAAAGCCTTTATCTGCACCTTTCTGCCATGTGCTTGTGCCATCATAGGGGACCGAAATAAGTACTGTTTCAGCACGGTCTAATTTTGCGTATTTATCAGGAATTCCTGCATAGTTTTTAGCATTAATCATATCCTAGAATTTTAAAAAAATCGTCTTTAGTTTGTTGATTTCGGAACAAACGACTACTAATTACCCCCTTTTCGTCTTTGTCAATCAAAATATGTTTTGGGTTTGGAATTAAACAATGTTGCAAACCACCAAAACCACCAATATTTTCCTGATAAGCTCCTGTATTAAAGAATCCAATGTAAAGCGGCTTCTTTGTGTCGAACTTTGGAAGGTAAATGGCATTAATATGTTGTTCGCTATTGTAATAATCATCGCTATCGCACGTAAGTCCCCCAAGAAGTACACGCTCGTAGGAATCTTCCCATCTATTAATGGGCAACATAATGAAGCGTTTGTTTATGGCCCAAGCGTCTGGTAGTGTGGTAATAAAGGAGGAGTTAATCATGTTCCATTTTTCTCGATCGTTTTGTTGCTTTTGGTATAAAACTTCAAAAATAGATCCCCCACTTTCGCCAACAGTGAAACTTCCAAATTCAGTGAAAATATCTGGAACTGGTACATTTTCTTCTTCACAAGTGAGTTGAATTTGATTGATGATTTCATCAATTATATAGGTGTAATCAAAATCAAAATTAAGGGAGTTTTTAATTGGAAAACCCCCGCCTATATTTAAACTATCAAGTGTTGGACATACTTTTTTTAAGGTTGTATAAACACGTAGGCATTTCAATAACTCATTCCAGTAGTAGGCGTTGTCGCGGATACCCGTATTAATAAAAAAGTGAAGCATTTTTAGGTCTACCTTTGGATTGTTCTGAATGTGCTCCTTAAAAAATGGAACTATATTCTTGTAGCCAATTCCCAACCTTGAGGTATAAAACTCAAACTTGGGCTCTTCCTCAGAGGCAATTCGAATTCCAATTTTAAACGAATTATCTACTGCGGCTGATAGGAGGTCCAGTTCTTCGTAATTGTCCACAATTGGAATGCAGTTGGAGTGTCCATTGTTTATTAATCTTCCAATATTAGCAACGTACTGATCTCGTTTAAAACCATTACAAAGCACAAAGGTGTCATTCGTAATTTTTCCTGATTTTTTTAATTCTTCAACAATGTCAATATCAATGGCCGATGAGGTTTCAATATGTATGTTGTTTTTCAAGGCTTCATCAAGTACAAACTTAAAATGAGAACTTTTTGTGCAATAGCAATAGTGATACTCACCGGGATAGTTATGTTTAGCCATGGCTTCTGAAAACCAGCCCTTCACCTTAGTAATGTTGTTGGAAATTTGTGGCAAATAGGTGAACTTTAAAGGAGTTCCATAGGTTTCAATTAACTTTATTAAGTCAATATTGTGAAATGTCAAATGGCCTCCAGAAAGCTCAAACTCTTGCTGAGGGAAATCAAACGATTGTTCGATTAAATCAATATATCGTGTATTCATTTTTCATATTATATACATAAACTCTGTTTTAAAAATAGCTATAGTAAAATATGAAAACCTAGACCCTACAATGATAATTGGGCTCAAGAGAATAAAGGACTTTTAAAGGAAAAAGTCTACGGATAAAAACAGAAGCTAGCTTTAAATTTCGGGAGCCTAAACGATAGACTAGAGTTGAGTTTGACTTCTTAACCCTCAACACACCGAACGTGTAAACGCGTTTCAAGTTGGTTCAGCTAATATTGTACTAATATATATTTTTTTGGTTAAAGTTGCTAATTCCATTCAAAAAGTCTTTGCTGTTTCAAGTTTAGGATAGCGTGGAGGAGGTAAGGTTAGGAAACCCGTCCATTTTTATCCGATTTTTCCCGCTCCATCACCCGAGAGAATTATTCGCAATTTTCGAGCAGTCCATCAAAAATTATCTTTAAACCTTTCGTTTTATTCTTCAGCTTTGTTCTACTGGATTGAATGGCATAAATTAAGTGCACAATCAATTAAAGGTGCACCGAAATAAATAAAATGAATTAATCAAACCTTTAAGTAATAATTTGTACTATTTCTTGAAAGATCAATTTATTCTATACTACGAGGGAATTCTAAACACTTAATTTTGTAATTTTGACCGAATTAAATTATTAGGATTATGGCATTTGACATTGAAATGATCAAGGCAGTCTATGCACGATTAGAAAATCGTGTTGCTGAAGCAAGAAAATTAACAGGAAAACCTTTAACCGCTTCTGAAAAGATTTTGTACTCTCACTTGTGGGATGGAAAATCAGAACGTCCTTTCACACGAGGAGAAGATTATGTTGATTTTGCACCAGACCGCATTGCTTGCCAAGATGCCACAGCACAAATGGCTTTATTGCAGTTTATGCAAGCGGGCAAACCTAAAGTGGCCGTCCCAACAACGGTACATTGTGATCACTTAATTCAAGCTAAATCGGGTGCGGAAATTGATTTGAAATCCGCGAATTCTACCTCTGCAGAGGTATTTAACTTTTTAGAATCAGTTTCCAACAAATACGGTATTGGATTTTGGAAGCCAGGAGCGGGGATTATCCATCAAGTAGTTTTAGAAAATTATGCATTCCCGGGCGGAATGATGATCGGTACAGATTCGCATACAGTTAATGCCGGTGGATTAGGAATGTTGGCCATTGGTGTAGGTGGTGCAGATGCTGTTGATGTTATGGCTGATATGCCTTGGGAGCTAAAATTCCCAAAACTAATCGGTGTAAAACTTACCGGAAAATTAAACGGTTGGACAGCACCTAAAGATGTTATTTTAAAAGTTGCGGGTATCCTTACTGTTAAAGGAGGTACTGGAGCAATTATTGAATATTTTGGAGATGGTGCAGAATCCATGTCTTGTACTGGAAAAGGAACCATTTGTAATATGGGAGCTGAGGTTGGTGCGACAACCTCCACTTTTGGCTATGACACTTCTATGGAAAGGTACCTGAGAGCAACCGATCGAGACGATGTAGCCGATGCTGCCAATGCAGTAAAACAACACCTTACTGCCGACCCCGAAGTGTATCAAAATCCAGAACAGTATTTTGACCAAGTGATTGAAATTGATCTGGATACCTTAAGCCCCCACATTAACGGACCCTTTACTCCTGACTTAGCAACCCCAGTTGCAGAAATGTCCAAAGTAGCAAAACAAAACGACTGGCCCTTACAAGTAGAATGGGGCTTGATTGGATCATGTACGAACTCCTCCTACGAAGACCTTTCTCGAGCGGCCTCTATTGCTAAACAAGCGGTAGAAAAAAACTTAGTAACCAAAGCCGAATTTGGAATCAATCCGGGATCGGAACAAGTGCGTTATACAGCAGAAAGAGATGGATTACTTGAAATTTTCGAAGATTTAGAGGCTAAAATATTTACCAATGCCTGTGGTCCTTGTATTGGACAATGGGCTCGAGAAGGAGCAGACAAACAAGAAAAAAATTCCATCATTCACTCCTTTAACCGAAACTTTTCTAAACGTGCAGATGGCAATCCAAACACCCATGCCTTTGTAGCTTCACCCGAAATGGTGGCTGCAGTTGCAATTTCTGGAAGATTGGATTTTAACCCACTCACAGATAGCTTGATTAACCAAAAGGGAGAAGAAGTAAAATTAGATCCTCCCACTGGGCTGGAATTACCTCCTTTAGGATTTGATGTTAAAGACAATGGATACTTGGCTCCAGTTAAAGACGGTTCCCAAGTACTGGTAGAAGTCAAAGAAGATTCAGAAAGATTACAGCTTTTAACACCCTTTAAAGCTTGGGATGGTGACAACCTCACTGGAGCAAAATTGTTAATCAAAGCGCATGGCAAATGTACCACCGACCACATCTCAATGGCGGGACCTTGGTTGCGTTTTAGAGGGCATTTAGATAATATTTCTAACAACTGTTTAATTGGTGCGGTCAACGCCTTTAATCAAAAAACAAACTTTGTTAAAAACCAGATGACAGGTGAGTATGGTGGTGTGCCAGATGTACAACGCAAATACAAAGCTGCTGGAATTGAAACCGTGGTTGTAGGAGATCATAACTATGGTGAAGGTTCTTCTCGAGAGCATGCAGCTATGGAGCCGCGTTTCTTAGGCGTAAAAGTAGTTTTAGTAAAATCTTTTGCTCGTATCCACGAAACGAATCTAAAGAAACAAGGAATGTTAGGAATAACATTTGCAAATGAAGCAGACTATGATCTTATTCAAGAGGACGATACGTTCAACTTTTTGGATTTAAAAGATTTTGCCCCTGGCAAACAAATTACTGTTGAGGTTGTTCACGCAGATGGATCGAAAGATACCATTATGGCTAACCACACCTACAACGCACAACAGATAGAATGGTTTAAAGAAGGGTCGGCGTTAAACTTGATCAAAAAACAAAATGGAGCTTAATTCAGGAAATGAGGTGTAATAAACCTGCATTTCATAAAGAATTAGTTTAATTTAAAAAACGTTGTTCATGCAACGTAAATAACTTAAAGAGTTTGTTTAGTTTGGTTGCTACTCAAGCTCTTTTTGCTTTAGAGGTTGTCTGAAGCCTCAACAAAGCGCGTTTTTAGATTCACATTTTCCATGTCTTTATCTAGAGGGAACATAGGCCTTTGGATTCGCTTGTAGCCCAAGCGCTCTAAATCTTGATCGACTCCTCCTGGAGTTAGCGCCATTATCCAGTCGCCACGCATGTCGTAAAGCTCTGGAACTAAATATCCAATTTTAACAACTAAAATATCTGCTTTGCGTGGGTTCAATCCTAGTTGAGTAAAATCCTTTTCCTTGTGGTAGGGTTTTCTATTTTTAGTAACAATCACTTTAATACTTCCTACCCTTACAACCACTTCAGTTTCGGCATGTACGTCTCCTTCATGGATAGCCTCTACGACACCTTCCAATAAGAGAGGAGGAGCAAAGCGATTGTCCACAGACGCGCCTACTTTTGCAGAAACATAATTATTTACCCCTACTTTTAGTGCGGCATCGATCATTTCAGGACCTGGAATAGAAGCATAAATCAATTCAGGACCTGAGGATTTTTTAAAGGCTTTTTGATTGAGTAATTCACGAAGCGTCCAAGTGACATCTCCCGCACCGCCTGCGGTTGGATTGTCACCCATATCACTAATAATGTAAGGTTTTTTTTCAGAGGTTAAAGCATAGGATAGAGCGGTATCCAAATCTGCTGTAGGGGCTACAAATTCAAATTGGTCTCGCACGTTCCAAAAATGTTGGGCTAAGGTTTCTGCACTTTCGCTTACGGCATATTTATCATCACCTGTAACCATTACCACAGCGTGATTTCTGGGTTCATCTGCCCAGGCATACCCTATCCAAATAGCGGCATCGATAACCCCCTCCTTTTCTGTCAGGGGTTCTACTTTGGCATACAAGCTTTTCCCAGGCTCTATTCGTGTACTGGTTTTTTCTCCAGGAAGCAAAATAGGAATGGGGATCCAAGCTTTGTATTTAGGCTTTCCCTTTCCAGTAAGTAAACGCTCTAAAAGATTGTCAACTGCTCGCTGTTTGGATTCCAAGGCATCTTCATGGGGTGCCTTGCGATAACAGGTGATCAAGTCGGTGTGTTGTGCCAAACGTTGGGACACATTTCCGTGGAGATCCATAGAAGTAGAAATAAGCGTTTTTGTTCCAATAAGTTCTCGAATTTTTTGGATAAAATCACCTTCTGGATCGTCGAGGCCTTCCACACTCATTGCACCGTGAATATCAAAAAAAAGTCCGTCAAGAGGCAATTCTTTTTTTAACAGGGCAAGGGTTTTTCCTACCAATGAATCATAGGCTTTCCGGGTAACAATCCCTCCAGGTAGGGCGTGTCCTCTAAGGGTGGGAGCCCAATTGGCAGCAACTCTTTGTGGACTACCTTCTTTTAAAAACGGATAATAGTCAAAAATAGCGGCTCCTTCTCTTGCTAAAAATGCAGCAGCATCTGTTGTAGCAGGAGAAAATGTACTGGATTCTATGG
>CAJQKN010000151.1 GCA_905478905.1 uncultured Flavobacteriaceae bacterium
ACTATCGGCATTCCAACCATTCATTTCTTCAAAGATAATTTGGAGCTCCCCTACCCGTTCTCCATCGGCGTCTGAAAAGTCTTCTTTGGCATATATAGCATCCATTTCTTCTTTGACCTTATAGAGCGATTTGTTTCCACGAAGAACGGTGTCTAAAACAGTATGCTCATCAAAAGCGTTGTGATTTTGTTCTAATACAGACATGCGTTTTCCTGGTTCCAAATGGACACTTCCAGAGTTTGCTTCTTGTTTTCCTGAAATAATATTTAGAAAGGTGGATTTACCAGCGCCATTGGCACCAATAATCCCATAGCAATTTCCTGGGGTAAAGGTGGTGTTTACATCATCAAATAAAACGCGCTTCCCAAATTGAACGGAAAGGTTTGAAACTGAAAGCATATCTTCGTATTTTAGTGATGCAAAAGTACATAAATCAAATCCGCTTTCCACACTTTTTTTTAACTTAGCCATTAATCAATGTCCTATTACCATGCGGAAACAATGTTGCCTAATCGGATTTCTTTTTATTCTTGGCTGTGCTACAGAAAACGAGAGCCCCACTACGGCCTTTTTTGGAGGGCAAATCATCAATCCTTCTTCAGAGTTTGTTTCATTGTATAAATATGACCAACGCATTGACTCACTTCCCTTAGACGAGGAAAATCGTTTTGCCAAACGCTACGATTCTATCCGTTTTGGTCTATTTAAAATGGAACATTTGCCCGAAAAGCAAATGGTCATTATTGAACCGGGAGATTCTATATGGTCACGAGCAAACATGTCCGATTTCAACGCTTCATTGGTTTTTAGTGGTCCTGGCTCTGGAAAAAACAATTTCTTGATGGACACCTACTTAAGCATTGCGCAAGAAGGAGGTTTTCTCTCTTCAAAATACGCCCTAAACGCTGATGTCTTTGGACAAATTATCGATTCCCTCTTACAAGAAAAGAAAACAGCATGGATAGACTTCAGTAATCAAACACAGTTAACGCCTCTAGCCCAAAAAATCACTCAAGCGGCCTATGTGTATCCCTATGCCAATCGCAGAGAGCGTTATGCCCTTATTCGCGGAAAATCTGCCATTAAAACGGATAGCAGCTATTTTAATTTTCGGAAATTTTTAAATTATGGGGAACGTGACCTGGTTTATTTCGAACCTTATATTACCTATATGATGAGCTATTTGAGTCAAGAAGCACTAGAAGAAGGACAGCTTTTTGTTCAAGAAAAAAGCAAAACTGAGTTCAATATCAAGCGTATTCAATTGATTGATGACCGCATTAGCAATCCCGTTTTGCGAAACGTCTTGGCGCGTACCGTTGCCTTTGAGGAATTACTCAATTTCAGCAACCATCTGTATCACGAGAATTTCCTTCAATTTTTTATCGCTGTCAATACTTCACCCTATTATCTAAACGAAATTTTAAGTCTCCATGCCTCACTCATTCAAATGGAACCCGGACAAATGTTACCTGTAGTAGAAATGGAAACCAATTCGGGTGAAATCATCAATAGCGATGAGGTCTTTGAAGGCAAACGAACTGTTGTGTATTTTTGGTCGCAAACCCAAATGAATCATTTTAAACGCACCCAAGAACGCGTCAAAGAATACCAAAAGCGTTTTCCTAAATATCGCTTTGTTGGGGTTTGTATACAACCCTACAACGACTTGGTGCGCAACTATCAGTCTATCATGAAAATAGTGCCTGAAAACCAATTTGCCCTCGTCAATTTTGAACGAGCCAGCAGCGAATGGGTCATAACCCTTCTTAACAAGGGGATTATCATTAATGAAAATGGGCAAATTCTGGATGGATTTGGGAATTTCTCCAGCACTTCTTTTGTAGAAACTCTTACAGAAAACCACCGATAATGCCAGAATTTACCTCCTATTGTGAAGCAATTGAAGCGGGTGAGTTATCGGAAAAGCATAGGCGCTATCACGATACGGAATACGGCTTTGCTGTAGACAATGACAATGAACTCTTTGGCCGACTGTTATTGGAAATCAATCAGGCAGGTTTGTCGTGGGATACTGTACTTAATAAGAGGGAAAGTATCAGAGCTGCCTATGCCAATTTTGACATCAAAAAGGTTGCTTCTTTTAGCGAAGATGACATTCTTCAGCTACTTGAAAATCCTGGAATCATTCGTATGCGAAAAAAGATTGAGGCAGCCATTTACAATGCACAAAGACTACTTCAAATACAAAATGAATACGGTTCTTTTAAAAATTGGTTAGATGTTCAACATCCTAAAAATAAAGAAGATTGGATAAAATGTTTTAAGCAACAGTTTAAGTTCACGGGAAACGAAATTACCAAAGAATTCTTGATGGGAACCGGCTATTTAAAAGGGGCACACATTGCTGCATGCCCCATATATGCTAAAATTGTAAAACACCAACCCAAGTGGATGGATAAATAACTAATTACCTTTTTTATAATCCGCTAAAAATTGTGCTAATCCAATATCAGTCAATGGGTGTTTCAATAAACCTTTGATTGAACTTAATGGGCCTGTCATAACATCTGCGCCAATCTTAGCACAATCAATTACGTGCATGGTGTGACGCACAGAGGCTGCAAGAATTTGTGTTTCAAAAGTATAGTTGTCATAAATCTCACGAATTTCTTCAATTAGATTTAAACCATCGGTAGAGATATCGTCCAAACGTCCGATAAAAGGAGATACATAGGTTGCCCCTGCTTTGGCAGCCAGTAATGCTTGACCGGCAGAAAAGACAAGCGTACAGTTGGTTCTAATGCCCTGGTCAGAAAAGTACTTTAATGCTTTAACACCGTCTTCAATCATAGGAATTTTCACCACAATTTGTGGGTGCAAGGCAGCAAGTGCCTCTCCTTCTTTGATCATTCCAGCCAAATCAGTAGAAAGAACT
>CAJQKN010000152.1 GCA_905478905.1 uncultured Flavobacteriaceae bacterium
ATCCATGTTCAGTATTCCACGAAGTTTTTCTGCGCTATGGGGTAAAAAGGGCTCGCAAATAGAGGAAAGAGCAGCTGCAATTTGTAGCGCAATATGCATAATGGTTGGAACGCGTTCAGGTTGGTCTTTGATGCGTTTCCACGGTTCTTCATCGGCGAGGTATTTGTTTCCCAGACGGGCCAAGTTTAACATTTCTTGACTTGCTTCCCTAAAGCGATATTTTTCTATGGACTTTCCTACACGAGAGGGGAATGATTTTAATTCGTCCAATACTGCTTGATCTTGAACCAGAATTTGTCCACTTTGAGGTACTTCGCCCTGGTAGTACTTATGTGTGAGTACAACAGCTCTGTTGATGAAGTTTCCAAAAATAGCCACCAATTCACTGTTGTTGCGGGTTTGAAAATCCTTCCAGGTAAAATCATTGTCCTTAGTTTCGGGAGCATTGGCGGTCAATACATAGCGAAGGACATCTTCTTGTCCTGGAAATTCTTCGAGGTATTCGTGTAGCCAAACAGCCCAGTTTTTTGAGGTGGAAATTTTATTCCCTTCCAAGTTTAAGAACTCGTTGGCTGGTACATTTTCAGGGAGAATGTATTCCTTGGATGCTTTAAGTATGGCGGGGAAAATAATACAATGAAATACAATATTGTCTTTTCCAATAAAATGAACCAATTCAGTGTCTTTGTCTTTCCAGTAGGGTTCCCAATCTTTTCTTTCTCGGGCGGCCCATTCCTTGGTAGAAGAAATGTACCCAATGGGAGCGTCAAACCAAACATAGAGGACTTTCCCCTCTCCTCCCGGAACTGGGACAGGGATTCCCCAATCCAAGTCACGGGTCACCGCTCTTGGTTTTAAACCGTCGTCTACCCACGATTTTACTTGGCCATATACATTGGGTTTCCAGTCGTTTTTGTGTCCTTCTAGGATCCACTCACGAATAAAATTTTCATATTGATCAAGTGGAAGGAACCAATGTTTGGTAGCTTTTAGTTGGGGTATAGCGCCTGAAAGGGTGGACTTTGGATTGATCAATTCGGTGGCACTTAGCGCACTCCCACACTGTTCACATTGATCACCATAGGCTTCAGGATGATCACATTTTGGACAGCTGCCTGTAACAAATCGATCGGCCAAAAATTGTTGGGCCTCTTCATCAAATAATTGTTCTGTTGTTTCTTCAATAAATTTCCCATCGGCATGCATGTTTTTAAAAAACGCTGCTGCTGTTTGATGGTGTATTTCAGCTGATGTTCGCGAGTAATTATCAAATGAAATTCCCAATTGATCGAAAGAGGTTCGAATCATTGCGTCATATTTGTCAATGATTTCTTTTGGGCTTACTCCTTCTTTCTTAGCGCGAATGGAGATGGCTACTCCGTGTTCATCACTTCCGCAAATAAAGGCAACATCTTTATTTTGTGAACGTAGGTAACGCACATAGATGTCTGCTGGAACATAAACCCCCGCAAGATGACCAATATGTATGGGCCCGTTGGTGTAGGGAAGAGCAGCTGTAACTGTATAACGTTTTGCGGTGAGCGCCATGAAATAAATTTTAGGCAAAAATAAGACTTTTTCTCTCCTTAAAACTTCTATTTTTATAAAGTTGAACCCAAATTTGGCCCATGTCTACATCCTACGCCTTTGGCAAAGAAGCAGAACAACGCGCTTTGCGTTATTTTAGATCAAAGGGATTTACTGTCTTAGCCCAAAATTATCATTACCGAAAAGCCGAGGTTGACCTTATTGTTCAAAAAGAAAATGTGCTCGTTGCGGCCGAAGTTAAAGCGCGCTCTTCTATTTTTTATGGAGACCCCGAAACCTTTGTTTCGCCTAAACAAATCAAACGTTTGGTCATGGCTCTTGACGCTTTTGTCATGGAACACAATTTGGATGTTGAGGTTCGCTTTGATATTATCGCCTTCACGGTGGTCAAGAAAGAATGGAAGATGAAGCATATAGAAGACGCTTTTTATTATTTTTAAAAAAATGTTTTATTTATAACATTTAGTTTTTTTAGCTATCTTTGCTAAAAATAATTAAGATGAAGACAATCGCATCTGTTGTTGAGCATTACATCAAAACAAAGCCGTATCTATCGACAGCCATGGCGCAAGGAATCATTAACCTGACTTCTTTGGCCCGACAAATTCAACCTGAAATTGAAGAAGTTTTACAAAAACCAGCGCGTAGTGGGGCAATTGTAATGGCATTGAAACGCATTTCTGATAATTTAGAGTTTTTATCTACCCATAAAATTGTCAAAGTTCTCCAAGGAATAGGTGATATTACGGTACGTTCCAATCTCATCGATTATAGTTTTAAAATTTCTGACACCTTGTTGAGTGCTCAGGCTAATTTCTTGGCTGAGGTTAATACAAGCCCACAGGTTTTTTACACCTCTTCGCGTGGGGTTGCTGAATCCAATATTATTGTGAGTAGTAATTTGGCACCTCAAATTGACACCTATTTTAAGGACGAAATCTTGAATGAAAAAACGGAAGGACTTTCTTCAATATCGATTAAACTTCCCACTGAAAATGTCACGATTCCTGGGATTTATTATTTTATTTTTCAGCGTTTATCTTGGGAGGGGATCAACATTTTTGAAGTCATTTCTACCTCAAACGAGTTCACAATTTTGGTCGATGAAGATCATGTAAACCTCGCCTTTAAGGCGATTAAAGAACTGAAAGATTTATAGGTCTGGAAAACAAGCCAGGGCCTCGGGTATTGTATTTATGTTTTTGATTGCCAAGCGGAGGCGTAGACCTTGTCTCGTTTCTTTTTCTTTCAATTCTACCTTCCCTTCACTAAGTTGAACCCATTCTAAAACATGCGAAAACTTTTCACTTTGGTAATACGCATTTTCCTGATCGGCAATAAAATAACCCGATAGGAGTCCTTTTTTCAAGATCAACCGTTCTAAGCCGATTTCTTGTGCTTTCCATTTAAGACGCATACTATTGATTAAGTCATCTGCTTGCAATGGAAGGGGGCCAAAACGATCTTCTAAATCTCGTTCGAAAAGGTTTAATTCTGCTTCATTGCGTAGCCCATTCAGTCGGTTGTAAAGCGAGAGGCGCTCGCTTACAGAGTTGATATAATCGTCGGGGAAAAGCACCTCTAGATCTGTATCAATTTGTATTTCTTTGACAAAGGCAGTAGGTTCGTCACTCTCGGATGTTGAGAATAGGTTTTTAAACTCATTGTCTTTTAATTCGTCTATCGCTTCTTTTAGAATTTTTTGATAAGTCTCAAAACCAATATCGTTGATGAATCCACTTTGTTCTCCTCCCAATAAATCTCCAGCACCTCTAATTTCTAAATCCTTCATGGCAATTTTAATTCCGGAGCCCAATTCAGCATATTGTTCAATGGCCTGAATTCTTTTTTGGGCATCACTCGATAGAGCACTCAAGGGGGGGGTGATAAAATAACAAAAGGCTTTTTTATTGCTTCGGCCAACACGACCCCGCATTTGGTGCAGATCGCTTAACCCAAAATTTTGTGCATTGTTGATGAAGATGGTATTGGCATTGGGAACATCCAAACCATTTTCAATGATAGTAGTAGCGATCAAGATATCGTATTTTCCATCCATGAACTCCAATAAGTTTTTTTCCAGCTTTTTTCCGTCCATCTGACCGTGACCAATGCGAATACGAGCGTCGGGAATCAAACGTTGGAGCATCCCAGCAACTTCCTGAATGTTTTCAACACGATTGTGGATAAAATAGACTTGACCTCCACGTTGCATTTCATATAAAATACCGTCGCGAATTGTGGCTTCGTTGAAACGAATTACCTCACTTTCGATGGGATATCGGTTGGGAGGCGGTGTTGCAATGACCGATAAATCCCGGGCGGCCATTAAACTGAATTGCAAGGTTCGTGGAATTGGGGTAGCGGTTAGGGTAAGTACATCCACATTGGTCTTTAACGAACGTAATTTTTCTTTGACTGCAACACCAAATTTTTGTTCTTCATCCACAATTAAAAGACCTAGATTTTTAAATTCCACTCCTTTACCTACCAATTGGTGCGTTCCAATTAGAATGTCAATTCGTCCCTCCTTCAGATCTTCCAAAATCAGGCGTTTTTCTTTGGCAGACCTAAACCGATTTAGATAATCTACGCGTAAGGGGAAATTTTCTAACCGTTTTGCAAAATTCCGATGATGCTGAAAAGCCAAAATAGTTGTGGGCACGAGTACAGCTACCTGCCGTCCATTGTCTACTGCTTTAAATGCAGCACGAATGGCAACTTCCGTTTTCCCAAAGCCTACATCACCACAAACCAAGCGATCCATGGGCCGTTCACTTTCCATGTCCTCTTTTACTGCCGCTGTAGCCGTACTTTGATCGGGGGTGTCTTCAAACAAAAAGGAAGCTTCTAATTCAAGCTGCATATAACTATCTGGAGAACAGGCTGTCCCAATTTTCTGTCTCCGTTTGGCGTAAAGCTCAATAAGGTTAAAGGCAATTTCTTTGACCCGTTTTTTGGTTTTCTGCTTTAGCGCTTTCCAGGCAGGAGACCCCAGTTTGTGAATTTTGGGAACCTTGCCATCCTTTCCATTGAACTTTGAGATTTTATGGAGGGAATGAATGCTTAAATACAGGATATCCCTATCGGCATAAACCAATTTGATGGCTTCTTGTTGGTTACCCTCAACTTCAATTTTCTGTAATCCCCCAAAGGTGCCAATTCCGTGATCTATGTGGGTGACATAATCGCCAACCTCTAGGTGGGTCAGTTCTTTCAAGGTCAGGGCTTGTTTTTTTGTGTAGCCAGACTTGAGTTGGTATTTGTGGTAACGTTCAAAAATTTGGTGATCAGTAAAAATAGCCTGCTTGGCTTCGATATCCTCAAAGCCTTCGAAGAGGGGCTGTACGATGGTTTTGTAATGAACGCTTTCTTCCATTTCCGCAAAAATAGTATTGAGGCGCTCGGCCTGCTCTGCTGAGGCGCAACAGATAAAATTTTGATAACCCTTTTCGTGATTCTCGTTAAGGTAACTAATTAGGCGTTCAAACTTTCTGTTAAAGGCAGGTTGCGGACTTTGTTTGATCAAGACAGTCGCCTTCGTTTTCTTTTCAGTAGAAGGCAAGCAACTGATCCAGGAGAGAAGACCTGTGCTTTGAAGTAAATCTTTTTTTGACAAGAATAAGGTTTCTGGAGGAAGCTGATGGGTTTCTCCAGAGAGGGCTACAAAATATTTCTCCGCTTCCTTATAATAGGTATCAAGCCGGGCGGCTATTCCATCCAAGTTTTGAACAACCAAGATCCCGTTGGGGGCAATAAGTTCGATCAAGCTTTTTCGGCTAGCTCGTTTAAACCCCTCACTGGTATTTGGAAGAAGTTTAATTTTTTCAAGACTTTCAATGGATAATTGTGTTGCCACATCAAAACTGCGTAAGCTCTCCACTTCTTCATCAAAAAACTCAATGCGGTAAGGGTGCTGATTGGCGAAAGAAAACACATCTATGATACCTCCACGCACCGAAAATTCTCCCGGCTGGGAGACAAAATCCACCCGTTCAAATTGGTACTCAAACAAAACCTCATTGACGAAATCGATGGACAGTTGACTACCTTTGACCACCTCTAGGGTGTTTTTTCTCAGGGTGGCTTGAGAAACAACCTTTTCAAAGAGTGCTTGCGGGTAGGTAACAATTAATCGAGCTTTTTTAGAATTACTCAATTTATTTAAGACTTCCGACCGTAAAAG
>CAJQKN010000153.1 GCA_905478905.1 uncultured Flavobacteriaceae bacterium
AACTCAGCTCCTAACTTGATTAATCCTTCAAAATGAGTATCTAAACGGCGACGGCCAATCTTATCTCCTCCAGGACGAGGAATACTCCCCTGACCAAAACGTGCCAACAAAGGCCCAACAAGCATAATTGATCCACGCAAACCTCTGCCATCCACTTTAAATTGATCGGAATGCAGATAATCAAGATTGACTTCATCTGCTTGAAAACGAAATTTACCCGGCCCAAGCTGTGTTACCTTAACCCCAAAATTAATGAGTAACTGTATCAATTTATTGACATCAATGATGTCTGGTACATTTTCAATAGTAACTTCTTCTGGTGTAAGTAAAACCGCACAAAGGATTTGCAAAACTTCATTCTTAGCACCTTGAGGAGTGATTTCTCCTTTCAGTTGATGGCCTCCTTCAATAATAAATGTACCCATAGAAAAGCTTAATATCGTTTACGATTATTTCTGTTTTTTCGCGGTTTAACGGCCCCATTACTTTTTGGTCCATTTCCGTTTTTTGATTTCATACGCAATAAATCTTGGGTAGAAGTCAAAGGAAGTAAGTTCTCATTTAATTTAAGTTTACCTCCAGAAAACTCGTCCAAATGATTAAAAATCACTTGGTCATCGACAGTATCTTTGTTCCAATTTAGAAAACATTTTTTCATGTGGTTGGCAATATTGAACACCAATGCATCTTTCATTTCTCCATCTTCCCATCCTAATGCAACATCAATCATGCTTTTAATATTGTTCCCATAAAAACGGTATTTGGGAAAATTTTGCGGATAGGCCAATGGCTCTGGACGCTTTTCAAATACTTCTTTTTGGGGCTCCTCGTAGGGGGAATCTACATCCAATTCAAAATTGGACATTATAAACAATTGATCCCACAGCTTGTGTTGAAAATCAGGCACATCACGCAAATGAGGATTTAAATTCCCCATCACACCGATGATGGCTTTTGCTTTTTTATTGCGTTCCTCTCTATCTGAAGTAGCTAACATTTGATCGACCATAATATGCATATGACGACCGTATTCAGGTATAATTAACGGTTTCCTTTCGGAATTATATTGAAGTGCTTCCATGAAATGGGTTGAAATTTTAATGAGAATATAGTGTAAATGTACTCTTTTTAATAAAGAACTAAAAACTAGAGTGTAATTACTCCTTTAATGGTTTTTACTTGTTTGTAAATAGCGACTATTGCCGATGGGCTATCCATAGTAACCAGAACAGATAAACTAACAAATGTATTCTTTGACGATTCTTTGCGTGAAAAGGTGGCATCTGTAGCCAAGAACAAATCCGTTAAAACCTTTTCGTCTACCTCACCTATGCGAACGATAAATTTGAATAAATATTTTCCAGGCCATTCTTGCGAAAGCTGAAGTTGTTCGTGAAATCGTGAATAAAATTCTTCTGGATTTTCTTTTGGGAGCATTTGCTATGCTATTTTTACACAAATATAGTTGAAAACAGATAGTATCAATTGAAAGTCAAAAAGAAAATTGTCATCTCGGGAGGTCCAGGAAGTGGAAAAACAAGCCTAATTAATTTATTTAAAGAGCGAGGTTACCGCTGTTTCGATGAAATTTCTCGCACTTTTATTCAAGGCGGTAAAGAAGATGGAATTGATAACATCTTTAATAGTCAACCGCTCAGTTTTAGTACTTTTTTATGGGAAGGAAGAAAAGCCGATTATTTTTCAGCTAACGCCCTCGAATTTTCCCCAAATGAAAAACCGTGGGTGTTTTTCGATCGTGCCTTGCCCGATGTTACTGCCTATCTAAATCATAAGGGAATTGTAAAAGAAGACTGGGAAAACGACTTGAAAATGTATAGCTATGACTTGGTTTTTTTGATTGCTCCAGTTGCCAGTATTTACAAAAAAGACGATTTACGCATGGAAAGTTTCGAGGAATCTTTGGCGCTTCACAAGCAACTCAAAAAGACTTATTTGGGTTTGGGAGAAATCATTGAGGTCCCTTTGTTGAGTCTAGAAGAACGCCTGCATTTCATTTTGAATCACTGCCATGACTAAACTAACCGATCTTTTATTCAAGCATTGGAAAGCAAAGGATTTTCGTCCCATGCAGAAAGAAATATGCATTTCTATTTTAGAAAATAACGATACGCTTGCCCTCTTGCCCACTGGTGGTGGAAAATCACTATGCTACCAATTGCCATCGCTCCTATTTGAGGGTTCAACCTTAGTCATTTCACCGCTAATTTCATTGATGCAAGATCAAGTTGCCCAGGCCAATGCAAAAGGAATTAAAAGCATGGCGTTCAATGCAACCCAATCCTTAGACAAACAGCTTGACAATGCAGCTTTTGGTCAGTATAAACTTCTGTATTGTTCTCCAGAAAAAGCGCAAAATGCTCTTTTCCTCGCCCGATTATCTCAATTGAATATTCAATGTATTGCTGTAGACGAAGCGCATTGTATATCCCAATGGGGTAATGACTTTCGCCCGGCTTTTCGGGAAATCAAAAACCTTCGAGAAAAATTACCAAAAGTACCCATTATTGCTGTGACTGCCTCTGCCACTCCCGCTGTTATCAAAGACATCAAAGAGCAATTGGCCTTGAATAATCCCCGTGAATTTAAAACGTCATTTGCACGAAAAAATATTGCGATATCGATCGAAAATCCCCAAGATAAATTTGGTAATTTACTTCGCACTTTTCAGAATAATAGTGCCTCTTCCATAATATATTGTAGCAGTAGAAGAGAAACTGAAGAAGTCAATCAGCTGCTCAATTCTAGCGGAATCAAAGCTACATATTTTCACGGAGGTCTATCTGCCCAACAAAAACAAGATAGATTATTGGCTTGGCAGGAAGAAAATATACAAATAATGGTGGCAACCAATGCATTTGGAATGGGGATCGACAAAGGAAATGTTGGCCTTGTGGTGCACTTAACTATTCCAGCAAGCCTAGAACACTATTATCAAGAAATTGGCCGAGCGGGTCGAAATGGAGACAGAGCTAAAGCCATTGCCTATTTCAGTCCTGGAGATGAACAACGTCTAATTCAACAATTCCTTGGGCAACTCCCATCACCCGAATTCATTCAAAAATGTTATAAATCGCTTTGTAATTACTTGATCATTGGGCATGGTGAAGGGATTGAACAAGAATGGCGACTATCTTTTCAAGATTTTTGTCAAGCCTATCAATTTAACCCCAAAAAAGTAGATGCCTGTATTACACTTTTTGATCAAGCCAGTATTTTCCACCGCATCAATACAAATAGACAAAATGCTAGCTGTCGTATTATTTCCTCTCCTGCCCAATTCAAATTAGAATTAGAAAAAGCTCCTCCATCACATTCGAAAGTGCTACAAATTATAGGACGAGAATATGCTGGAATTTTTGAGCGGGAAACAATAATTGATTTAGACCTCATTGTGCGAAAAAGTAATCTCTCTTTTTCTACATTAATCAATGTCATGGAACACTATAAACAACAAGAACTTTTATTGTTCAATTATGCCACGAGTGACCTCCATCTGATTGGAATAAAGCCAAGAGATGACAAATACACGCTAAATCAACTGTTGAGAAACACAGCGCAGATTCATACCGCAAAAAAAGAGAAATTAAATAGTATATTAACCTTTGTCAAACAAGACGATATATGCAAGCAAATAGAACTTCTGGCCTACTTTGGCGAATCGATTACTGAAAAATGTTCTTTATGTAGTGCAAAGGAATGCCTCCCCGAAGGGAAAGAAATTCCCATTGAAGACATTGCAGTACAAATTTTGAATTATGTTGAGCGGGGGCCAATAGCAACTCATCAGCTTAAAGTATCTTTACCACATCTCTCTGTAGAAGAACTAGCAGAAGGATTGGTTTGGCTGGAAAGGCAGCAAAAAATCAAAACAAACGCATTGGCGCAAATAATGAAACTATGAGTTTAAAAATTGTTTTCTTGGGTACTCCCGATTTTGCCGTTTCGGTTTTGGCCACTATAAACAAATCGAAACATGCTATTGTGGGTGTTGTAACCAACATTGACAAACCAGCTGGACGAGGAAAGCGCTTGCATGAGTCGGCTGTAAAAAAATATGCCTTGGAGAATCAACTAAAGCTGTTGCAACCCGAGAAGCTAAAGGGAGAGGAATTTCTCGCATCCTTAAAAAGGCTTGAGGCCGATGTATTTATTGTTGTTGCATTTCGAATGCTACCCAAAGAGGTTTGGTCTATCCCACGTTTGGGAACCTTTAATTTACATGCATCGCTTCTTCCAAACTATCGCGGTGCGGCACCCATTAATTGGGTAATCATTAACCAAGAAAAGAAAACAGGACTAACTACTTTCCTCATTGATGAAAAGATTGACACAGGAAACCTTCTTTTACAAACTACTGTCCCAATTGGCGCAAGAGAAACTGCCGGAAGTTTACACGATACCCTGGCCGAACTAGGAGGAGATCTTGTCGAACAAACCCTAGATGAACTAGAAAAAGGAATTTTGCCAAAACCACAAGAAACCGATGGCTCAGAAAAAGAAGCACCAAAATTGAATAAATCAAACACCCGCATCGATTGGTCAGCTTCACTCGATAAAATAGATTCACTTATAAGAGGCCTCTCCCCCTATCCCGTGGCTTGGACAGAATTAATTCAGGACAAAAATATACTGCCCATTAAAATTTATGCGAGTCAAACAGAGTTCATCGAACACTCGCATCCTTTCAATCAACTAATTGTTGATGGAAAAATGCTTAAAGTCGCCCACCCAGAGGGATTTTTGGTTATCAAAGAAATACAACTTCCCAATAAAAGGCGAATGATAGCCACAGATTTACTCAACGGTTACTCTTTTTCAGCCTCAGCTGTGGTAAAATAAAGCCGTTTTATAAACAATCTGTCTGATTTATTAACAAATAACAGGATTTATTGCATAAATTCTTTTGACTTCGGGCAAAGAATATATATTTGTGTAAGTCTAAACTGTTAATTAAAAACAATATTATGAACAAAACAGAATTAATCGATGCAATGGCTGCTGACTCAGGGATTTCAAAAGCTGCTGCAAAAAAAGCATTAGAATCATTTTTAGGAAATGTAGGAAGCTCCCTTAAAGGTGGTGGTCGTGTTTCCCTAGTAGGATTTGGCTCTTGGTCAGTTTCTAAAAGATCTGCACGTGATGGAAGAAACCCACGTACGGGAGAAACAATCAAAATTGCTGCAAAAAACGTTGTAAAATTCAAAGCTGGAGCTGAATTATCTAATTCAGTAAACTAGTTTTAAATCACTACAAATAAAATCTCCTTCGGGAGATTTTTTTTTGCCTAATTTTAAAAGATGAATAATCAACTTCGCAAAGGAGATCTTCTAATTGCTGAGCCATCAATCTTTGATGATCTTTCGTTTCATAGAGCTGTTGTACTTATTGGAGCAATTCACGACAAAGCACCAATGGGATTTATTCTCAATAAAAGTTTTGATTTTACTTTATCCGATGTCTTACCCGAAATAAACACAATCGTTCCCTTGTATTATGGGGGTCCCGTAGATCCTGATGAACTTTTTTTCATCCATAATGCTCCCAATTTAATTGAAGAAAGTGTGTCCATTAGTACACGCTTATATTTTGGAGGCAACATTGACCAAGCTATGGAAGCGGTTGAACAAGGAACTTTAAACTCTACAAACATTCGGTTTTTCTTGGGCTATAGTGGATGGTCCAAAGGTCAATTAGAACAAGAAATAAAGCATAAAAACTGGTTTGTTCTTCCGAATACATTAGGTGAAAATATAATTTCTCAGCCGGCAGATACACTTTGGAAAAAACTATTACTAATAAAAGGAGGAGAATATCTTTTGTGGGCAAACACCCCCGATAACCCCAACCACAATTGACCGATTAGGATAGTTTATTGAGAAGAAGCGCAAGTATTTTTTGCGTTTGTTCACTTTTAAATCTCTTTTTACGGTATTGACCAATACTGTAAATTCCTTCAACCCCCGCAAGTACAAATAACTCATCTGCCTTTTGAATGGCAAAGGGAGAAATTTCTTCCTCAAGCAATTCAAAGGTATCGTTCTCAGATAAAAGGGTTGTCAATAATGAACGATAAACAGTCTTTCGGCAACCAGAGGCGAGACTGGGAGTAAATACAGTGTTTCCTTTCACCAAAAAAAGTGTTCCTCTTAGGGTTTCCACAAGTTGTTTATCTTCGTTCAAGACAATTCCATCAGATAGACTATTTTCATATGCATAGACCCATGCCATATTTCTCCATTGGTCATGTACACTTTCTAGGGAAGAAAACAGCCCTTTCGATAGGTAGTGATCTTTGTATAAATCAATTGGATGGTCATCATGTTTGTAAGAAAAATTGCCATTCCCTTTTTCTGCAGTAATCGAAAAGAGGCTAGCAGGAATGGGGAGGTCTGCCGTAGGTTTTTTAGCAGCGACCACATGTATTTTAACAACTCCACTAAAAGCAGTTGTTTGAATTTTCTCACAGAAAACTAGCAATTGATTTTCCAAATAGGCCAAGGTAAATTCCATGGGGATTTCCATGCGCAAAATTCGCATTGATGCCATTAACCTGAGGTAATGTTCTTCCCAAAACAACAATTGACCCTTTTTGATTCGAATGCTTTCGGACAGCACAGTTTGTTCCATAAAAGCCGAAAGAATTGATGCAGGAACTTCTTGATAGGAAGTGTAGTACTTCGCTTGAAATGAATACATAAATTTAGGCTGCTCCAAGAACTTGCTTAAGACTATCTACTAAGTTCTCCCATAACATTTTGGCTTCTTCCAGTTCATCCTCATCCGCGAAGTCACTGATAACGAGCGAAACATCCTTGGTGATTTCGTCTACTTGAATTCTAAATTCAAAATAATAATCATCTTGGTCTTCTTCCTCGGTTATCCAACGGTAGCGAACTCTTTCATTGGTTTTCTTTTTGATGAGTTTGGCATATTCCTCGGTATCATCCCAAATAAAGGTGAAGTCTTCCCCTCGAGAATTTACATTATCGGCAAACCATTCGGATAACCCAGATGGAGTAGATAAGTATTGATAGAGCAACTGTGGAGAAGCATGGAAATTGATTTCCAACGTAAAAGGAACTTTAGCAGACATAGGTGTTTTTTGTTAAGCTCCTAATATATTGAAAAAATAGAAACAACCTAAAACAAATTGACTTTTTTTAGAAGCAAATTAATAACGTTTCTAAGCATTTTTTTTATATTTGCAACCGTTGAAATGGCGAGGTAGCTCAGCTGGTTAGAGCGTCGGATTCATAACCCGGAGGTCGGGGGATCGTGCCCCCCTCTCGCTACAAAGGATAATGCTGTCTAAAAAGTCTTTCTTTATGTCAATCTGAACTCGTTTTAGATTCTAAGATATTTTGAAAAACAGTCATTTGAGATTCTAAAATTAATCTACAATGGCAACTTTTACACTTTTTCAGACAGCCTCTTTTTAAGAGAAATACACTGAAATTTTTAAAACTTTTCTGTAACTGTCTGTGATAGCCCTTCTTTTAGGCTAAACAAAATTGTACTAGGAAAATAAATTTTAGCGCACAAAGGATAAAATACTTGGGAAACTTCTCATAAACTAATTTTCAAAAAAACCTTTCGCTTTAAATTTCATAAATACTTCTATCCAAGCGGTCATAATTAATTTTGCTCTTTCAGCTATTGTCAATTTTGCTGTTCGGGTAGAAACGAGAATTGTGTATGCTATATCTTCCAATATACTCTGATGAGCTAAATCCTCTACTTTTCCAATGAGAAATGCTACAGTAAGACTGTAAAACTGTCCTTGCCGTTCTAAGATTGCATTCAAAAAAGGGCTTTTATTGGGAAATTCATTATTTATATCAAAAAACATATCATTTAGACAAATGTAATCTGATAAGAGTAGATTGATTATTGACGATTTCTCATCACGCTCTTTTTTATCCATAAGATCCCACTCATAAAAAGTGT
>CAJQKN010000154.1 GCA_905478905.1 uncultured Flavobacteriaceae bacterium
TTTGGGAGCAGGAGGTCGCAGGTTCGAATCCTGCCACCCCGACACTATGGGTCGAGTAGCTCAGCTGGATAGAGCATCTGCCTTCTAAGCAGACGGTCACAGGTTCGAATCCTGTCTCGATCACAGAATTTCATCAAAAACCCCTACTATAGGGGTTTTTCCTTTTTACACCCTCCAATTAATCTTACCTTACTGTTTTTCTAGTCGTAAAAGCATGGAAGCTTGAGGGGCCAAATTCAAATCATTTAAATCTTGCATAAAACCTCCAGTGTTTCCAATGTTTAGTGTCCCCATATTAGTGCTGTTTTCCACATTTATTAGGTGATATGTTCCCGCATCAAGATCGCTTGTAATGATATTCACCGTTAAATTATTTTGAATTAGGGAGGACAAATTATGCAACAATAAAACACTTTCTTGGCTTTCGGTATTTATACGCATAAAGGGAAAAATACTATTGATGCTAGTTCCAACACCTAGGTAGTTACCTGTTGTTAGTACGTCGACTGTTTTTCTGTGATTGATCCATTTCTGGTAGTGGCGCCACAGTGAATTAGGATCCATTTGTTGGCTGCTAACATTGAATTCGGTATAATTTTGATTGAGGTCATGCCAAGGAGTGGCAGAACTAAAACCTGCATTGGCAGAAGCATTCCACTGCATTGGTCTTCTTATATCTTCATCAGGTTTAATTCCTTCCATTCCAATTTCCTCTCCATAGTATAAGTAAGGTATTCCTGGAAGTGATAAAAGAATACTGGCAGCTAGCTTTGCTTTTTCGGTACTTTTATTTAATTGATTATAGACCCTGTTTTGATCGTGATTGGTGAGGAATGTGCCGTATTGGAAGGGCTTATAGTTAGAGCTAACTTGATTAATTTTTGAACGGAGATCATTTATAGATTCGCTGTTTATGGAATTGATGATACTTGTTGCAAGATCAAATTCAAAACAATAGTCAAGACGATTGTCGCTGTAGGGAATAATATTTTGCGTAGATGTCCATGCTTCTCCTACCGTCATTAGAGAGGGATTGATCGATTTTTGGTATTGATAAAAATCTCTCCACCAGGCCAATGTTGCAGGTGTATTGTCTTGATTGCTACCTTCTTCTATCCAGTGCTTAACGGCATCAATTCTAAATCCATCTACCCCAATTTCTTCATACCAATAACGAACAATATCTATTATTTCGTTGGTGACTTCATTGTTCTTAAAGTTTAGATCAGGCATGCCATGCCAGAATATTCCATAATAATGGGAGTTGTTTCTGAGGTGCCATACATTTTGTCCCCAAGGTCCATTGAAGTTTGGATGCGAAGCTTCCCATACATACCAATCTCTTTTGCTTTGATTTTGGGAAGAAGCAACAAACCATGGATGTAAATCGGAGGTATGGTTGGCGACAAAGTCGATGACAATTTTGATTCCTCGGGCATGCGCTTGGACGACCAGATTTCTAAAATCTTCTAGTGTTCCATAGTCTGGATTTATTGCGCGATAATCAGTGACATCATAGCCGTGGTAACTTGGTGAGGGGAAGATAGGCATGAGCCATAGTGCGGTAACCCCTAAATCGGTATCTGTGTCTGGATTTCCATCATTTAGATAATCCAACTTATCAATGATTCCTCTCAGGTCACCAATGCCGTCGCCATCAGAATCTGAAAAACTGCGGACAAAGATTTCATAAAAAACTTCATCATTCCACCAGATATTGGTTGGGATAACTTCTTCCGCAGGAGTTGGTGTTTCAGTCACTGGCTCGGGTTCGTCTAGGGTCTCAAGTAATTCAGCTTCTTTAGAACAGTTGATAAAAAGGAGAATAAGAAGTAGGGAAATAATTCTGTTGTACATCGATATAAAAACAAGTTAAAGGTTAAGAAAAAAAATCAATAGCTAAGTTTTATTCTTCTTTGATAAATAGATTTAGCGTTCCAGCAATAATCAGGGATATCCCCGCAATGACCATTGCATAAATAGGTTTATTGTCAAGAAAGGAGAGTAAAAAATTGATTCCACCGCTAGCGGCAATGATTTGAGGGATTACAATAAACATATTAAATACCCCCATGGTCATTCCCATGCTTTTCTCGTCAACAGCTCCAGCCAACATGGCATAGGGCATAGACAAGACACTCCCCCAAGAAATACCGATCAGTAAAAATGAATAGAGTAACAACTCATGATTTCCGATAAAGTAAATGGAGATGAAACCGACCCCACCTAGAACAAGAGATACAAGATGAACCATTCGTTGACTAATTTTTCTTTTTGCCGTATAAAGGGTCAATAACAAAGCAAAAGCCATGGACGATAGACCATAGATACCCATATAGGACCCCGTTAGATTAGAGGCTTCTTGAAAAGCAGTATTTTGCTGTTGAAACATTTCATTTTGATCAGATTCGGTAAGATTGAAATTAGCTTCAATAGGGAAGGGGGCTTTAAACACATGTTCGGTTATTGCTGGGTTTGCCATACTCCACATGCTAAAAAAGGCAAACCAGCTAAAAAATTGGATGAGGCCTAATTTTTTCATGGTGGTTGGCATTTGAGTAAAATGCGTCAAAAACTCTTTTAGCATTAACTTGATTCCCTGTTTCTTTTTCTCTCGAAATGCGAGGATGTCCTCAGGCGGATACTCCTTGGTTTTTAGTACAGTAAATAAAATAGAAAGCAAAAAACCAATGCCCCAATGGCAAAAGCAACTTTGATCGACATGGGAATTTCACCTTGAATGGCCTCATTGCTCACCCCAATTTTTGTAACAAACCAGGGAAGGTTACTTGCCACCCAGGTACCAATTCCAATGATCAAGGTTTGCATGACAAATCCATAGGTTCGTTGTTCATTGGGGAGCTTATCGGCTACTAGAGCTCTAAATGGCTCCATACTGATATTGATGGAGGCATCCAGTATCCATAGAAAGCCTGCAGCAATCCAAAGTGTCGGTGAGTAAGGAACAAAGAAGAGCGCCAAGGAACTTAAAATTGCTCCAATCAAAAAGTAAGGTTTACGCCGCCCCAATCTTGGGTGCCATGTATTGTCGCTTAGGTATCCAATAATGGGTTGTACCACCAGCCCCGTCAAGGGTGCGGCAATCCAAAGTAGGGGAATGTCTGACTGGTCTGCGCCAAGGGTTTGAAAAATTCGAGACATGAATCCACCCTGCAAAGCAAATCCAAATTGAATCCCCAGGAAACCGAAACTCATGTTCCATATTTCCCAAAAACCTAATTGTTTTTTTTTCATGATAAAAGCTGTTGATTCGAATACTGAAACAGTATGGTGTCGAATTATAATCAGCCAAATATATAATAATATTTTAAACCAAAGCGTGTTTATGAAGATTCCCGCTGGACGATAGTACACTCAATGACTTTGGTAGAATAATTCGCTAGAGGCGTTTTACTGGTCAATTTATCGATGAGCATTTGTGCGGCAGACGCGCCAATTTTCTCTCCATGTTGACTTATTGTGGTGAGCGTTGGCGAGGAATATTTTGAGATAAACCCATCTGTAAAGCAAATGATAGAAATGTCGTTTGGTACATGAATGGCTCTTTTTTTAAGGACTTTAAGGGCAGCGGCTGCATAGATTTCATTGACACAAAAGATTCCATCAATCGAGGGATTTTGTTCAATTGTTTGATCGATTTTTTTTTCCAGTTCATACATGGCTTGTTCTGGATTCATTAAATCTTTGGTTTTAATCATCAAGCGATTGTCAGCAATAATATGATTCTTTTTTAAGGCTTCAATATATCCTTGGGTTCTAAGCTTCCCAACATTTATATAATCTTGCGTACTCACCAATAAGATGTTTCTACATCCCTTATCTAAAAGACTTTGCGTGGCTTTTTCTGCCCCGCTTTTATCGTCTACAACCACTTTATCACAAGCAATATCGTTAAGCACACGATCAAATAGGACAACGGGAATCCCAAAATCAATGGTTTCCTGAATATGGTGAAAGTCTTGTGTTTTTAGGGTTTCTTTGGCAACCGACATGATGATGCCGTCGATTGAACTATCGGCCAAGGTTTCCATGTTTAATACTTCCTTTTCAAAGGACTCATTTGATACAGCAATGATCACATTATACCCCATTTTATTGGCATATTTTTCGGCTCCATCAATCACTGTGGAAAAGAAATAATGAACGACTTCAGGAATGATAATCCCAATGGTTTTGGTCTTTCTATGTTTTAAACTTAGGGCAATATTATTTGGTCGGTAATTGTGTTGCTTAGCAAATGCGATGATTTTACTTCTTGTTTCTTCTCCAATTTCTGAACTGTTTTTCAATGATTTTGAAACTGTCGAAATCGATACATTGAGTTCGTGAGCAATTTGTTTGAGTGTAATCCTTTTCGCGTTCACAAGCAGATTTTTGATTTGTCCGATAAAGGTAATGGTAAAAGTTATTAACACTACAACGTTGTAGTGGCTTTTTTATGGTTCATAAAGCTCGAGAAATACGGAATTCGTAGGATGTGAAACTTATTTACTATAATTTAGCAATATAATCAATCGATTTTAACGATTAATCAAAACCAAAAAATGTCAAAACTAATTAAACACACACAATTTTTTGTTCTGCTGTTGATTTCTACTGGAATTTTCGCACAACAAAAAGTTTCGGGTTTAATAACAGACGCCGAGGGTAATCCTTTACCCGGTGCGACAGTTATTGTCCAAGGAACTCAAAATGGTGTAACGTCAGATTTTGATGGAAACTATTCCATTGAAGCAGAACAAGGGGCAACCTTGGAGGCAAGTTACATTGGCTATCAATCTATGCTGGTCGTTGTTGGATCGCAAGATAACATCAATTTCTCTTTACAATCAAATAGTGAATTGGATGAAGTTGTTGTTACTGGATATGGTTCTGCCCGAAAAGAAGATTTAACCGGAACATTAGATGTTGTTTCCCAACAAAACTTTAACAAGGGGTCTGTTGTTTCACCACAGCAACTTCTTCAGGGAAAAGTTGCGGGAGTTTCTATTGTTTCAAACAGTGGTGCACCTGGAGACGGAGCCAACGTATTGATTCGAGGTATTGGATCACTTAACTTAAATTCCAATCCACTTTACATTGTAGATGGTATTCCACTAGATGCTGGAGGCGTTGGAGGTTCCAGAAACCCATTGAACGTCATCAATCCAAATGATATTGCAAGCATGACTGTCTTAAAAGATGCCTCTGCTACAGCAATTTATGGATCAAGAGCTGCGAATGGAGTGATCATTATTACTACCAATGGTGGAAAGGCAGGAGAGTATAAATATGAGTTTAGCTCGCGTTTTACTTCTTTTGCCCCAATAAACTTTGTGGATGTTTTAACAGCCGATGAATTTACTGCTGCTGTTAATGCAACAAGAAGCGCTGATTTTATTTCCCGTTTGGGAACAAGTAATACAGATTGGCAAAGGGCAATATATAAAACTGCCGTAGGAACAAATAATTCATTTTCTGTTTCTGGAGGGGAAACTCCCTTTCGGCTTTCTGTTGGTCACACAAGTCAAGACGGTATTTTAAAAGGAGATGGCTTTGCGCGTGTTACAGGATCATTTTCTATTTCGCCAGAGTTTTTAAATGGAGCTTTGAAGGTAAAATTTAATCTTAGGGCTGTTAATACAGAAAATGATTTTGCCAATCAAGGAGCCATATCTTCTGCAGCTTTTTTTGACCCCACAAAACCCATTTATGACGTTAATTCCCCTTTTGCAGGATATTATACTTGGTTGGACAACGATGGATCTAAGTTAGCCTTGTCGCCAACAAATCCGCTTGCTTTACTAGATTTAACAGAAGATAAATCGGTTGTTAACAGGTATATATCAAATCTTAAGCTTGATTACGAATTACCAATCGATGGACTTAGCGCAACAATCAGTGCAGGGATTGATCGATCTAAAGGAGAAGGTTTTAAGTACAATGATGCAACCTTACCGACTGACTCCGATGGGTTTAATGGGAGTCGAGAGACATATATGAATAAATCGACTAATTTATTGTTTGATGCTTATTTGAATTACAAGAAAAAAATGGGCAGTTCAAATTGGTCAGCCACAGCGGGTCACTCCTATCAAAGTTTTGAATACGACAATATGAATTCAAGTTATACAGAGTTTCTCAATGAAGATGGTTCAATTAACACCACATCTTCGTTGGAAAGATCATTTATAGACAAGTCGAAAAACGTATTGATCTCCTATTTTGGTCGAGTAAATTACGGTTATGACAACCGTTATCTAGTAACCGCCACACTTCGTGCAGATGCATCCTCTAAACTACCAGATGACGATCGTTGGGGGAATTTTTTCTCCACCGCAGTGGCCTGGAACATTCACAATGAAAATTTTGGCCTAGAAAATGTGTTCGAAATTTTGAAGTTGCGTGTTGGTTTTGGAGAAGTTGGTAATGTAAATGGATTAGGTGATTATAATTTCTTAACGCGATATACAGGAAGTAATCCACAAGCACAATACGGCTTTGGATCAACCTATTATACGACCTACCGTCCGGCGCCGATTAACAAAGACCTGCGATGGGAGGTTGGACAAACAACGAATATTGGCCTAGATTTTGGTTTTTCTAAAATTAAGTTAAGCGGTTCTGTTAATGTCTATACTAAAACTACGGATGATTTGATTGCCACTGCAGTAGTAGATCCATTCACGAATTTTGGAACAACCATTGACGCCAATATTGGTGATATGGAAAATAAAGGGATTGAGGTTGAATTGAATGCGACCTTTGTTGAGACCCAAGATTTTAAATTTGGTTTAAGCTATAATGTTGCAGTAAATGAAAACAAAGTTGTTCGCCTTCAAAATGAACAAAATGTCGGAAATATAGGCTTTGGAAATTCATTACAGCGTCATGAGGAAGGAAAGGCTCCGTTTTCCTATTATGTTTACAAGCAGATTTATAATGCAGAGGGGGTGCCTATTGAAGGAGCTTTTGCAGATCTAAATGGAGACGGGCAAATCAATAATGATGACCGTTATTTCTACAAAGATCCCTATGCAGATATTAATATGGGGCTAACAGCTTCTTTTGAATACAAGAACTTTGACTTAACAGCCGTATCGCGCGCAAGCATTGGGAATTATAGCTATAATGCTATGTCTGCTTCATCCAATCAGTCACAAATCACCAATTTAGGCAGATTGTCAAATGTACATTCAGATTATCTCACCACTAACTTCAATTTTTTCTCCGATAAAAATGCAGTGAGTGACCATTACATTCAAAATGCGTCCTTCTTTCGCCTAGATAACATAACCCTTGGTTATACCTTTGAGAATTTTATCGAAAACAACCCTATGCGTATCTACCTTACAGCTGATAATATATTGGTTGTTACAGATTATAACGGTATCGATCCTGAGATAACAGGAGGAATAGACAGCAACTTTTATCCACGTTCACGTGCAGTTGCTTTTGGTCTAGACATTAAATTTTAATTCACAACTATGAAAAAATTAGTATTCTTAATTGCAATAATGACGATGATTACCTCCTGTCAGAGTGATTTGGATCAAAATCCAATTGATCCAGATTTATTTACTGAGGTAGATGTATATAGCGATGCAAGTCAAGCACGTGGTGCTCTGGCAAAAGTATATGCAAGTTTAGTATTAACTGGTCAACAAGGACCTGCTGGAGATCCAGATATTGATAACAGTTTAATTGATGAAGGTTTTTCCCAGTACACGCGTATTCTGTTTACGCTCAATGAAATTACAACAGACAATGCTGTTGTGGGTTGGGGAGATCCAGGTTTGCCAAATATTCATGAAATGTCTTGGGACGTAAACAATCCTTGGACCAAAGGAATGTATTTCCGATTGGCCCAGGTAGTTTCTTTTTCGAATTCATTCATTGAAAATGCTGCAGATTTAGCTGCCGGTGATACTGAAGTTGCCGCCTATGTTGCAGAAGCCCGTTTGATTCGTGCCTATGCCTACCTTCAGTTAATGGATATGTATGCCAATGTTCCTCTTGTAACAACGGTTACTACCGATCTTCCTCAGCAAAGTAATCGATCAGAGATTTTTGCCTTTGTTGAGTCTGAACTCACTGAACTAGGTGATTTGTTAAAAGATCCACGTTCAAATGAATATGGGCGATTGGATAAAGCTGCAGCATGGTCATTGCTAACACGATTGTATTTAAATGCTCCTATTTACATAGGCACAGACAAATATGCAGAAGTGATTACAAATGCTGAGAAAGTGATTTCAAGTGCTTATGCATTAAATACTGCAGACGGAAATGGAAATGGAACTGCCTATGATGAATTGTTTCTTGCAGACAACTCTTCCAACGGAGCACAAAACGAATTTATTTTTGTTTTACAATTCGACGGAATCAATAGCCAATCTTGGGGAGGTTCAACTTTTATGGTTCATGCACCCATTGGAGGAAGTATGAATCCTGCTCTTTTTGGCGTCAACGGAGGTTGGGCTGGTCTGCGAACCACCAAAGGGTTAGTGGATAAATTTGGCTATGCTGTAACTGCTACAAATGCTGATGGTGAGCCAATTTCTTGGTCAGATCCGAGAGCAATGTTCCATACCGATGGACAAACCTACGAAATGGCCAAAATACCAAAATTCACCGAAGGCTATGGTGTGACAAAATTTAGAAATGTAGATATCAATGGGAACCATGGTTCAGATTCTTCAGGAGATCATGTTGATATGGATCTACCCCTTATTCGTTTGGCCGAGATTTACCTAAACTACGCTGAGGCGGTTACTCGTGGGGGTGTAGGAAGTTCTGCTGTAGCCCTGGGGTACATCAACGAATTAAGAGCAAGAGCAGGTGCTCCTGCTGCCTCAACGCTAAGCAAAGACTTGGTCATGGACGAGCGTTCAAGAGAGCTCTATTGGGAGGGACTGCGAAGAACAGACCTTATTAGAGATGGAAAGTTTGTTACTTCTACTTATTTATGGCCATTTAAAGCCGGTGTTTCTCAAGGTGCTGCCTCAGAACCACACAGAAAAATATTCCCAATCCCAGAAGACGTTCTTTTGGTGAACACTAACCTTACACAAAATTCAAATTATTAATTATGAAAGCAAATATAAAATTTAGCACTCTACTACTAGCTGCCTTAATGATGGTTGGTGTTTCTTCCTGTGAGAAAGAAGATTTTTTGATCTTCACCACAACAACAAATGACACTTTGACCTTTTCAAATGAGTTTCAATCTGTCTACAAAATTTCCAATGCTACTTCTTCGAACGTAGCCGAACGCTTGGTATGGAACAAACCAGATTTTGGTGTCCCTTCTACAGTGACCTACGTAGTTGAACTTTCTGCTACTGCCGATTTTGGAACGATTCTTTTGAATTCTGGAGACACGTCAAATATTCATTATGGTATTGGTGTCTCTGATTTAATTACAATCGCAACAGAATTAGGCTTAGATGAAGATCCATCGACAACCAATGCAGATGGAACACCAAATACAACGGCAACCTTGTATGCACGTGTTAAAGCATTTGCGGGTGGTTCTTCCGACGGGGCAAACTCAACCACAATTGTATCCAATGGTTCAGCGATGAACATTGAAATGTTGGAAGTTGCAGCAGCCTGTACAGAAGCTGGCTTAAGTACTTGGGGACTAGTTGGAAGCGCAGTAAATGATTGGGGGAATCAGAACAGAGGTTTTGCAGCGGGTAATGATGTACCTTTCCTTTCCAATGGAACAGAGGGTAGCTTTAAAGCAGCCTTACATCTTGCTGACGGTGAATTTAAAATTCGTCAAGACAACGATTGGGGTGTAAACTACGGTGATACTGGTGCTGATGGTAGCCTAGAATTAGGTGGAGATAATATTGCTATTACTGCAGGAAATTATTTTATAGACTTTAACGCAACTGATTTAACCATTACCATTACTCCTGCAGATCCAATTTGGGGTATTGTTGGTAGTGCTACGCTCAATGGATGGGGTGATGCTCCAGATGTAAAAATGATTCCAGACCCATGTAATGACGGAGTATACCTTGTATACAATGTTGTTTTAACCGATGGAGAGATGAAGTTTAGAGCAGACGATGATTGGGGAGTAAACTATGGTGATACTGGTGCAGATGGTAGCATAGAACTAGGTGGAGACAATATAGCTGTCACCGCTGGTACCTATAACATTACCTTAGATACCGTAAACAACACCTATTCTATTGTAGCTCAGTAATTGTATAGAAACATTTTCATAAAATGAGCTATCCCAGGATAGCTCATTTTTTTTAAAATTAATTTTTATTCAAATGAAGAAAGGAATTGTATCATTAATGTTTTTTGCATTTCTTCAATT
This sequence comes from uncultured Flavobacteriaceae bacterium, assembly GCA_905478905.1. Classification (GTDB taxonomy): domain Bacteria; phylum Bacteroidota; class Bacteroidia; order Flavobacteriales; family Flavobacteriaceae; genus Arcticimaribacter. The sequence goes on from CAJQKN010000154.1 coordinate 10,343, forward strand.
CGCATTAATTGCACAAGAAAGCTTCACCAACCCAATTCTAAGGGGTGGTCATCCAGATCCATCCATTTGTCGGGTAGGAGACGACTTTTATATTGTTAATTCTTCTTTTGAGTATTTTCCTGCTCTGCCCATACATCACAGCAAAGATTTGGTGAACTGGGAACTCATCGGCTACGGACTTGACCGAAAAAGTCAGGTAGTTTCCCCGGTTAATTTAGTTGATGTTCAGCAGCAAGGAGGGATCCATGCGCCTTCGATTCGTTATCACAACGGTCTTTTTTATATTGTGGTAACCAATGTATACAGTCCTAAAGACCCCAATAAGGATGCAGAAATGGTGAATTTTATCGTCACTGCTGAAGATCCTTCGGGACCTTGGTCAGATCCGCATGTCATTGAGAATGCTCCAGGTATTGATCCAGATCTCTTTTTTGATGATGATGGATCAGTATGGTTTGTGGGCACACATGATGTTGGTGATCCTAACAAAAATGGTATTGGCGAAATTTGGGTTCAAGAATTGGATCTTGATCGTTGGGAACTTAAAGGGGATCGATTTTCAGTATGGGCAGGTGCCTGCGGTGGTTGTTGTGTAGAAGGTCCACACCTCTATAAAAGAGATGGAATGTATTACCTGATGGTAGCAGAAGGGGGAACTTCACGAAACCATGCGGTCATGATGGCCATTAGCGATGATATTCGAGGCCCTTACCAATCCAACCCAAAAAACCCTATTTTGACGTCAAGACATTTGTCCAACAACAATTGGGTGCACAGTACTGGCCATGCCGACTTGGTTGAACTCCAAGATGGGCGTTGGTATATGGTCGCTCTTGGTATTCGAAATGACTTGAAAGGAACCACTAATATGGGACGAGAGACACATTTGATTCCTGTAAATTGGGAAACAGCTGTTTCTGGCTGGGAGGAAGTTGAGGATGGTAAATGGCAACCCATTGAGTATTATTGGCCAATATGCGCTCCAGAAACAGGGAAGGTGGAGCGAAGTACGCCTCTTCCTTTTGAAAATAGTAAGCAAATTTATGCGGATATCTTTCATGATGATTTTGAAAGCGAAACATTAGATCTGGAGTGGAACTTTAGACGCTTTCCTACCACCACATTTTTTAAATTACTCCCATCCAAAAGTAAGTTAAGATTGTATTTGAATTCCGCAAAATTCGCCATGAGAGAAAGCTATAATTTGATGGGTTTCCGCCAAAAAGAAAGTGATTTCATTTATGAAGCTAAAATGATCTTCAATCCTATCACCAACCTTTCTGAAGCGGGCATAAGTATTTTTCAACAAGACGATAATTACCTTAATTTCACCCTAATACTTGAAGAGGATCGACCCATAATTGCACTTAATTATCGAGAAAGTGGAAAGGAAGTAAGTGTTTTAATCGAGCAAGAATTAAAGAATTACTCGGGTGAGATTATTTTTCAAGTCATATCTAAAAACGATCGATACGATTATGCCTATTCTTTAGATAATGGACAAAACTACCAAAAGTTTTATACCTCCGATGCTTCGCTCGTTCTTTGTAAAGGCTATATTGGTACCAATCTAGGTGTCTATGCAACCAGTGCAACTGATGCCACTAGCGACTTTGCTGATTTTGATTGGGTAAAGTATAGCGGTTCAACACGTAAAAGCCAATAATTATGAATTTCTATAAACCCCTTTTTCTTACAGCCTTTTTAATTATATTTTCTTGTGGTCAGTCAGTGCCAAAGCCTACTTTTTTTTCTTCTCCAGAAAAAATCAATACCATCGTTGATCAATTTGTAGAAAACGAGGGATTTCCCTTGCTTTATGTCCGACTTGAGAATGAGGAAGGTACTGTTCTCTACGAACACGATGCGGTGAATCGCACCCACCTGCCAGAGGAGGAGATCAATGGAGACACGTGGTTTCGTATATGGTCAATGAGTAAAATAATTACGATTTCCCTACTTTTGGACTTGGTCGAAGATGGTCTTGTGCAATTGAATGATCCCATTGAAAAATTTATTCCTGAGTTCAAGGACCTTAAGGTTGCTGTAGCCGAAAATGATGAGTCACTGGCGACCTATGCACGTGAATATTTCAAGAATTCTTCAGGTTTTTCGGGCGAATATTTAAACAATAGTGAAATTTCTAACGCCACATGTCCTATTCGCTTGGTCAACAACAAAAACACCATTACAGTGCTCGATTTGATTAATCATCAGGCAGGTTTTTATTATGCAACGACTCCTTTTAGGTGTTTAAACGAAATGCTTGCTGAGGAAGATTTTAACGCGATGACAACCAATCAAGAGATCATTAATTCCATGGCAAAAATGCCTTTGGTAATGCATGCTGGGACAGAAGATTTTTATGGCACCAATACAACTGTTCTTGGTTTTGTTGCTGAACGAGCAAGCGGAAAAACATTGGAAGAACTGCTCAATGAGCGAATAAAGATTCCCCTAGGCATTAAGGGGTTAAGATATAAGAAAACCGCCGACATTAATTTATTGCCTACATTTTCAGGAAAAGATTCCCTTTTGCGAAAAGCAACCAAAGGCGAGTTGGATATTTTAGGTGCAAATATCCCTAATTACGAAGAGGATAATCAGGTGTTTTTAGGTGGCGAAGGAATGATTGGTACTGCCAAAGGCTATGCTACTTTCCTTCGGATGTTAATGAACCACGGTGAGCTAAATGGACATCGCTTTTTAGATGAGGCAAGCGTGAGAGACATGTATGCTCCGCATACACAGCTGGATAATGATTGGGGATACAATGGCTATAATTTGTGGATTACTAGTAATAAACAGTTAACGTTGGGCTATGGCGATGCCGGTTTATGGACAGGTGGAGGCTATGAACAAACCCATTTTTGGGTTGATCCTAAGCGTAAATTTGTGGGAGTAATAATGACTCAAATGTTTGATATTCCTCCACAAGGCATGAACCGTGACAATCTTATTCGCGGTGCAATGTATCAACAGATATTTGAAAAGGAATAAACCAAATTAAACAAGAAATAAATGAACAGATTCAAACAATTAGCGGCAATCCTTATATTTGGATTATCTTTTTGTACTCCCCTTTTTGCACAAGAGATTGAGCGAATCGAACCGCCAAATTGGTGGGTTGGCTTGAATAATCCAACACTTCAGTTAATGCTTTATGGAAAAGATATTGGTGTATTGACACCCGTAATTAACCATCCCAAAGTTCAACTTAAAAAAGTAAATAGGGTGGAGAACCCCAACTATCTGTTTTTGGACATACTCCTAGCAGAAGATATGACAGCTACAAGCATTACAATAGATCTATTGAAAGACAAAAAGTCTGTCAAAAGTGTTGATTATGCCTTTTTGAACCGGGATGATGGGCTAAAAGCCAATGGATTTGACAGCTCAGATGTGATGTATTTGATCACACCCGATCGATTTGCCAACGGAGATCCATCCAACGATGAAATCGCTGGAATGAAGGAAGGTCTTAATCGTTCATTTGACGGTGGAAGGCATGGTGGTGACATCAAAGGTATTTTAGATAACATCGATTACATAAAAGAACTTGGGTTTACCGCAATATGGTTAAATCCCATCTTGGAGAATGACATGCACACCTATTCCTATCATGGCTATGCAGCGACCGATTTCTATAAAGTAGATGCCCGCTATGGGACTAATGAAGAGTATAAGCAGCTGTGTAAAGTTGCTCAATCTAAGGGGGTGAAAATAATCATGGACATGATTTTAAATCATTCCGGATCAGAGCATTGGTTTGTCAAGGATCCCCCAACCGCCAAATGGATAAACAACAACAATACCTTTAAGCCAACCTCCCATAAGCGAACCACACATCAAGACCCCTATGCTTCCGAATATGACAAAAAATCATTTGTGGATGGATGGTTTGTTAAGACTATGCCTGACCTAAATCAGCGAGAAGAATTGATGGCTACTTATCTCATTCAAAATACGCTTTGGTGGATTGAATATGCAGGAATTAATGGGATTCGGATGGATACTTATCCATATCCTGACAAGAACTTTATGTCAGACTGGACAGCTGCCGTAATGGATCAGTACCCAAATTTTAATATTGTCGGAGAAGAATGGTCCTTAAATCCTGCGGTTGTCTCCTTTTGGCAAAGAGGAAAAGTAAATAGTAACGGATATGTTTCGTCTTTACCGAGCCTAATGGATTTTCCTATTCAAGATACATTTAATCGTTCTTTGCTGGCTCCTGAGAATTGGAATAGTGGTTGGATTAATGTCTATGAAATGTTGGGTAATGATCATTTGTATCCCGATCCTTTCAATCTCGTTATTTTCCCAGACAACCACGATATGGATCGTTTTTTTACACAAATAAATTATGACTTTGATTTGTTTAAAATGGGAATGGTCTATTTTTCAACACTAAGAGGTATTCCTCAATTTTACTATGGAACCGAAATCTTAATGAAGAATGAAAAGGAGGGACATGGTCAAATTAGAAGCGATTTTCCTGGGGGTTGGAAAGGTGATGCCATAAATGGGTTTACGGGAAAAGGACTAACACCCCAAGAGCAAGAAGCTAAAGCGCTTACTACAAAACTATTGAATTGGCGTAAAGAGAAATCTGTAATCCACAGCGGGAAATTAATGCAGTTTGCGCCAGAAGATGGGGTGTATAGTTTTTTCCGTTATGATGATGAAGACACAGTCATGGTGATTTTTAATAAGAATGATAAAGAAGTAAAGCTATCAACAAGCAAGTACATCGAAATTATTGGAGACAAAAAAGCCGTGTTTGATGTCATCAATGACAAAAGATTTTCTTTAGAATCAACTTTGAGAATACCGGCAAAATCAGCTTTAATACTAGAAATCAATTAGGCTAGTTCCTGCTTAGCTGAAATAGATAAGGACCTTTTTTGGATAAATGTAGGCTATCTTTCCATGGGCTAATTTCTTTGGTCAATACATTTTCCAATTGCATTCCATTCAGATTAAGTTCATCAAACCTGTTAAGTTGAATGTTCATTGCTGCTTCGTTTTTATTCAGTACCAGCATAACAATTTCTTCAGGGTGTATTCGAAATAAAACATAGACACCATTAAATGGGACAAAATGAAGTGTTTGCCCTTCTTTAATTGCCTTACTTGTTTTTCGGAAATTCAGTAGGCTTTTCAGAAAGACTTGCATGTCTTTTTGTTCTTTATTCAATCCGTTAGCTGTGAATCCATTGACAATATCTCCTTCCCAACCACCTGGAAAATCACTACGAATAAGGCCGTGATCATTAGGTTTTGCTGAATTTTCAGCCAATACTTCAGTGCCGTAATACAGCTGTGGTACACGCGCAAGCGAAAGCAATGTTGCCAAGGCCATTTTGAGTAAAACAGGGTCTTTCTTATACTGTGTAAAGGCTCTATCCATATCGTGGTTGTCAAGAAAAAGTAGAAGGCGTGACGGATCTGCATAGGCAAAATCATTGGCCAAGGCTTCATAGATTTCTATCAAGCCACTTTCCCAACTTTCAGGCTTTGTTAAGCCTTTTTGTATTGCATTTTGAAGTGCAAAATCCATACTATGACTAAGGTTGGAAACATAGCCGTCTTTGTTTGCTTTTCCATCTTGCCAGTAGCCTATCAAAAGTGGATTGTAACTCCATTCTTCGCCCACTATCGAAAAATGAGGATATTCTCGCATGATTGCTCCAGCCCAAGTAGACATGAATTCCTTATTGGAGTAGGGATAGGTGTCTTGTCGAATTCCCCCCAATTGAAGGGTTTCTATCCACCATATTGAATTTTGTATAAGATATTTAGCAAGAAAGGGATTGCGTTGATTTAAGTCGGGCATTTGCTCTACAAACCAACCTTCAGACAAGCCTTTTTTGTCAAATTCGGCGGCATAACGATCTTGATTGGTTGTTCTTCTGTGATTTGATTGGACGATGGGCTTTCCATTTTCAAAAGCTTGTTGATGATTGATCCAATCAGAAAATGGAAGATCTTGCATCCACCAGTGATTTAGTCCACAATGATTTGCTACTTGATCCATGATCAACTTCATTCCTTTTTGACGAGTTTTTTTGGCTAAATCGATGTATTCATTTAATGTTCCAAAGCGTGGATCAACCGAATATAAATCTGTTATCGCATAGCCATGATAGGATTGAGATGGCATGTCATTTAAAAGGAGGGGGGTAGACCAAAGTGCCGTAAACCCCAATTCGCTTATATAGTCTAGGTGATTGATGATTCCTTGAATATCTCCGCCGTGTCGTGCATAGTTGTCAGAACGATCAATTCTTTTTTCTATCAACATTGGATTGATGTCATTTGTTTTATCTCCATTGGCAAATCGATCGGGGGTAATCAAATAGATGGCATCAGAACGATCAAACCCTTTTGTATATGAAGTATTTCCATTCCTTTTATTGAGTCGGTAAGCATGGCTCAAAACGGTAGTGTTTCCATCAGTAAAATTAATTTTCATTTGGCCACTAGGGGTCGATGCAGCAATGATTAGATCAATAAAAAGATAATTATTGCTTTTTCCTTTTGTTGTTTTTAAAATACTGACGCCTGGATAGTTGATTTGGGGTTGAGTGTTGCCAATGTCTTTTTTATGCACCATTAACTGTAGCTGCGTATTTTTAAATCCAATCCACCAATTTGGCGGTTCTATTCTATATTCGGGTTCCAATGAGCGAGTTATGGATGAAGTGTTGTCCTTTGTTTCGTTATCTTTTGAGGACTGGCAAGCTGTCAACAGGCAGAGGATATAGATAAGCGATGTTTTTCTATGGAGAAAATGAAAAGTGATTTTCAAGATGACATTTTTAAAGATTCATTTAAATATATCATAATTCTATCAAATAAATAGGGTTAACTTTTGAGGAAGTTTTTTTAGTCATTTGGTTTCATCTCACGAATTAAACTTAAATTGGGATTCCATTATCAAACGAAAAATGAGCTATTTTAAATACACACTATTTACTCTTTTTAAATTACCAGCTGCCTGGATCACTGGCGTGCGATTAACGCATTTGGATGACCACAGTTCCACGGCAAGTATTAAACACCGCTGGATCAACCAAAACCCCTATAAATCAATGTTTTGGGCTGTTCAAGGAATGGCTGCAGAGTTCCCAACGGGGATTTTATTGACCCAAGAAATTGAACGAACCAAACAAAATATTTCTATGCTAGTCTTAAACAACAAAGCAAGTTTTACTAAGAAAGCAACAGGGCGTATTAATTTCACCTGTAATCAAGGAGAAGAAGCACGAAAAACCATTGAAAAATTAATTGCTACCGGTGAGCCACAAACGGTTTGGTTGGATTCGGTTGGGATAAACGAAAGTGGACAGCAGGTATCTAGTTTTTCTTTTGAATGGACACTATTATTAAAAAATTAGAATGAAGGCAAAATTTATTGATGAATTAAATATTCCTGTAGTAGCCGCACCTATGTTTTTAATTTCTGGTCCTCAACTTGTTATTGAATGTTGTAAGAATGGTATCGTCGGGACATTTCCTGCTTTGAATCAACGCTCTACCGATGGTTTTGAATCATGGGTGATTGAAATTAAAACGGCCTTGGCAGATTTTGAGTCTTCTACCGGTAAAAAAGCTGCACCCTTTGGAGTTAATCTTATTGTTCACCAAACAAATCCGCGTTTACAGGCAGATTTGGCCGTTTGTGTAAAGCATGAAGTTCCTCTTATAATAACTTCTTTGGGAGCAGTTGCCGAGTTGGTCAATACTGTTCATGGCTATGGTGGATTGGTTTTTCATGATATCATCAAGAAACGACATGCAGAGAAAGCTGCTGAAGCCGGGGTAGATGGTCTAATTCTTGTTTCTGCTGGAGCAGGAGGGCACGCAGGGGTGACCAATCCAATTTCATTAGTGGCAGAAGTGCGACAATTTTTTGACAAAACAATTTTACTGTCGGGTTGCCTCTCCAATGGTCGCGATATCGCCAGTGCAATGCAAATGGGCGCCGATTTGGCCTATATGGGAACTCGATTCATCAATGTACACGAATCTAATGCGGATACTGCCTACCGTCAAATGATTATTGATAGTTCTGCCAGTGATATCGTCTATACTGCTGCTGTTTCTGGCGTTAGTGCTAATTTTTTGCGTCCAAGTCTTGAAGCCATGGGCATTACACAAGAACAATGGGGCAATAGTAAGAAAATTGATTTTGGGAGTGAATTAGATGCGGCTAAAGCCGAAGCAAAAGCTTGGAAAACAATATGGTCCGCAGGGCAGGGGGTGACCACCATCCATGATGTTGTTTCCACAAATCAATTGGTCTTGCGTTTAAAAGAAGAATTTTTATCAGCAATCAAGGAGCAGCAAGAATTGTTGCACAGATTCAGCTAGTCCCTTGTTAAGCGATAGATAAATACTGCGGTTCGTTGAATTAATGCATTGAAGGTGTTCAAATTAATGGTTTCTTGTGGTGTGTGTGCTCCCGTTCCCATGCTTCCAAGACCATCTAAGCCATCGACATAATCTGCAACAAAGGAGATGTCAGCAGCACCGCGTCTTCCCGGATCATAGGCAGCTACTTTCCCAAAACCCAAAGCTTCGCTTACATCACTTAATTTATTCAATAATTCCCCATTGGCCTCTGTAGGCCCCATGGCAGGATAACTATCGGTAAAGGTAATGGTAGCATTGGTGCTGGGAAGATTGTTTGCAACAATTGTTCTCATTTTTGCCCGTGCATTTTCTTTTTGCTCTTCAGAGATAAAGCGAAGTCCTCCATGAACTACAGCAGTTTGAGCAACTACATTTGATTTTCCAAAGGCTGTACCGCTGCTCTTCGTTTTATCATAGTCCACAAAGGTTCCACCAAGCAAGTTTCCGGGATTAAAGCTAAGGTATTGTTCTCCGCGAACTTCCTCATAAAATTGATGTAAGATGCGACTCATTTCAAAAATGGCACCGGCTCCGGTACGTTCACTAAACACACCCGATGAATGGGCTCGTTTTCCAGCTGTTTCAAGCTTCCATCCAGAGGAACCTCTTCGGGCAATGGTGGCATTGTTAAAGCCAGTTGCTGTCTCAAAACCTAAGGCAATATCACTTTCTTTGGCTGCATTGATAAGATCTTTTCTTGAAATGGAAAGTGGCTTTCCTGTGCTTTCCTCATCTCCTGTAAAAGCAACTGTAATAGTGCGATCATTCAATAGGTTTAATTCTTGAAGTACTTTTAAAGCATACAAGACAATAACATCTCCACCTTTCATGTCATTTCCTCCAGGGGCATATGCAATGCTATCTTTACGTTCAAAAGTCTGAAATGGGCTATTGGCTTCAAAGACTGTATCCAGATGACCGATGAGTAGTAATTTTTTTCCTTTCTTGCCTTTTATTGATGCAAACAAATGTCCAGCACGATTCATGTCCACAGGCATTTCAATCCACTGTGTAGCAAAACCAATGGCACTAAATGCTGCATCGAATTCTTTTCCTACGGCTCTCACACCTTCTAGGTGCATAGTGCCACTATTGATATTGACTACTTTTTCCAAAAAAGAAATTGATTCATCGTTATAGGTTTTTGCCTTCTTAACAATTTTCTTTTCTACACCAGATAATTTTTGTGCATGTAGGCTAGATTGGAAAAAAAATAAAAATAAAGATAAAATGAGAGGGGAAAATGTTTTCATAAATCTTTGGTTAGCGATTGAACAATTTTGTTGTCAGCATAGAACTCTTTAAAAATCACTTTTAATGCCGTATAACAAGGAATGGCAACAATTAATCCTATGGTTCCGAAAAGAATCCCTGCTATAAGAATTACAATGAATATTTCAAGAGGATGCGACTTTACAGAAGTAGAAAAAATAAAGGGTTGGCTAAAGAAGTTATCAACCAACTGTCCAAGAACAAAACCAATCATCACATAGATGCTTTTGGGCAACGTAACTGAACTGAAATCAGCTTCGAGATTAGCCGTCATGGTGAGCAGTAACATTAAAACACCACCAATGAGAGGACCAACATAAGGAATTAGATTGAGTAAGGCGCAAAGGAAAGCAATGATTAAGGCATTTTTTACGCCAAAGACAACGAGTACAATACTATAAATGATGAAGAGAATACTTATTTGAAGTAGCAGGCCAATAAAATATCGCGATAATAAATTTTTTATCTTTTCAAACGAATCTTGAAGTCTTTTATGGTTTTTAGTGTCGAACAACAGCAAGACTGTACGTTCCATCAATTGGGCATCTTTTAATAAAAAAAAGCTAATGAAGAGAATAGAAAATAAAGCGATGGTAAAACCAGAGACCCAGCCCAAAAGGGAGTTTAAGAATTCAGGGAGGACTTCAAGGTTTAGGGTGTTCATCCAATCTTTTTCCAACAACCAATTTTTCCAATTGGTTTCTTGCCAATTAAAGTAAATGGCAATTTCTTCAAAAAGTTTATTGATTTTCATTTCTAAAGCATTGACGTCTAACAAGGATAAATTTTCTCCTTGCTGAATGATGAGTGGTACAAACAAAGAAATGACCCCAAAAAGAAGAATGACAAGAATACTCATTGTACTCACTACTGCAATTGTATTTCCAAACTTAAGTTTCTGTTTCAAGAAAACCGTTATGGGTCTACCAATTAAAGAGGTGATGGCAGCAACTGCTATAAATACAATCAATGAACTCAATAGATGAATCGCGTATAGACCTAATCCGATTAAAGTCAAGTAGAGAATCGCGCGTACAATTCCTTTTGCTATTTGGTTTTCATTCATGAATTAAAGATAGGAAAAAATTACTCTGCTTTTAGTGCAACGGTATGACAAGCGACAATGGCTGCTGTTTCTGTTCTTAGCCGTTGCTTGCCAAGACCAATTTCTTGATAATTATTGGATAGGGCTAGGGAAACTTCTTCTTCACTAAAATCTCCTTCAGGACCAATTAAAATGGTGTGATTACCATTTCTAGTAATCTGAGAAAACAATGAAGCTTTATTTCCTTCTCTGCAATGCGCAATCATTCCATTGGAGTTTTCTTGCACAAAAGAATCGAAAGTAGTTAATGGATTTAGTTTGGGCAGATAAAACTGTTGTGACTGTTTAAGCGCTGCTACAATGATTTTTTCTAAGCGCTCATGCTTAATTGTTTTTCGTTCAGAATGCTCGCACAATAATGGGGTAATTTGATGAATTCCAATTTCAGTTGCTTTTTCCAAAAACCATTCCAAACGACTATTGTTTTTTGTTGGTGCAATGGCAATATGTAACTGATAGGGAAGGGGGGAATGTTCTTTATGGCCTACAATTTTTCCATGTACTCGATTTGTACCAACAACAGTTAATTCTATGGTAGTTTCAAGACCCTTTCCATTTGTTGCCCGAACCCTTTCTCCTTGCTTTTTGCGGAGGACTTTATTGATGTGCTTGCTTTCCTCTTTTGAAAAAAGAAGATCACCTGTTGTTTGACTAAGTTCCGCTAAATAAAATAAATCCATGCTAAATTGGTAAACGAGCCGTTGCTGCCTGGTCAAGACCTGCAAATGATTCCTGACGGTATTTTAGGTACCCAACAATGCCAATCATTGCGGCATTATCGGTAGTATACGCAAAGGGGGGAATGTGGACTGTCCACCCTTTTTCTTTAGCAGTAGTTTGTAGCTTTTCACGTAAGCCTGAGTTTGCTGCAACCCCACCACCAATCGCAACCTCTTTAATTCCGGTTTGTTCTACTGCTTTAAAAATTTTTGTAAAAATAATTTCAATTAAAGTGTATTGAATCGAGGCACACAAATCGGCTAAATTTTCTTTAATGAAAGCTGCATTGTTTTGAGTATTCTTATGTAAAAAATTGATTACCGCTGTTTTAAACCCACTGTAGCTCACATTGAGTCCTTCTGCCTTAGGAATCGGAAAAGTGAAGGCAGCGGGATCTCCCTCTTTGGCTAATCGATCAATATGCGGACCAGCGGGGTAGCCTAAGCCTAACACTTTTCCACATTTGTCAAAAGCTTCCCCAATAGCATCGTCTTGTGTTCTTCCTATTTCTTCCATTGTAAAGTAGTTGGTAACCTTTACAATTTGCGTATGCCCTCCAGATACCGTAATTCCAAGAAAAGGAAATGTAGGATTTGGATTTCCATCTGCAATAAAATGACTCAATAAATGCCCTTGCAAATGATTTACTTCAATTAAAGGAATGGATAATCCCATGCTCAAAGATTTGGCAAAAGAAGTTCCCACAAGTAGAGAACCGAGCAGGCCTGGACCTCTTGTGAAGGCAATAGCATCTAATTGATGTTTCGTAATACCTGCCTTTTTTATGGCTTGATCCACAACGGGAACGATATTTTGTTGATGTGCACGAGAAGCTAGTTCGGGTACAACCCCGCCGTAGGCCTCATGAATAGATTGATTCGCTATACTATTGGATAAAACCACATCATTTTTTAAGACAGCAGCAGCAGTGTCATCGCAAGAAGATTCAATGGCTAAAATATAGCATGGTTTTTGTTCAATCATTTAGTAACTTTATCGAAATGTAAAATTACACTTTTCTTATCAAAAATCTCCGTAAAATAATCGCCTTCCTTCTCGCATTTTTATTGCTAGCTGTGCTTGCCTTTACGGTCTTTTTTTCATCTGAGGAAGTACAGACTCGATTGGCCAACTCGTTTACACAAAGCCTTAACAATAGCTTTGACACGGCCATTCAAATTGGGAAAGCAAAAATTAATTTACAAGGAAAAGTTCAATTCAACAATGTGCTTATTCGCGATCACAAGAAGGACACACTTACTCATATAGCTGAGATTAGATTAAACCTAACCGAATTAGAGAATGTTCTCGTGGGAGCATATCAATTTAGTTCACTTCTAATAATAGCACCAAAGGTCTATATTACTACCTATGAAGGTGAAGAGTATTCAAACCTTAAACAGTTTATTGACAAACTAGCTATTGGGGAAAAGAACCAAAAACAAGCTGAAGCCAGTGTTAAGGCACTCAGCATTCACAAGGGTGAATTAGTATTTACAAACCAAGCGAATGTTGATTCAGATTATTTTTCCTCCATTGAACTCGAACTTCAGGATTTTATACTTTTTGAGAAACAGTTTACCACTTCTATAGAGTCCATGTCTTTCCAGTCCAGTAAACACGATGATTTAGAGAATTTATCAGGTGAAATTACTTTCACACCCTCAAAAATTGATATATCAAAACTTAGCATAAATTCTGCCCAGGCTCAATTAAAGGGAGCAATGACATTAAACTATACCGATCTTACAGCTGATGCTTTACGCAATGATGCCACCATAGATCTAAAGCTTGATTCAGGAAAAATAGCCACAACCTTGCTATCACTTCCAAAAACGATAAAGCTACCAATGACCCAAATCTCCTTTAAAGGAAATGCCCAGGGTGGGATAGATGATTTAAGATCCAATCTACAATTGAATCTTACAGGAAATAGTCATCTAAAAGCGAATCTTCGTCTAAGTAGAAACAGCGATGGCGTTTTTCGTCTGCAATCTGAAGACATCATTTCTTCTGTCACACAGAATGATTTTAGGTATCTACTGTCTTCTTCCCTTGATTCAGAACATGAACTCCTACAGATGCCTTGGAAGAAAATTAACATCAAAAGCACTCTGGACTATACGCAAGGAAAAGAATTGCAAGCAGATATAGAACTAGCGATAAACGAAGGAATGCTTCGTTCTAATTTTACCTTAGAAAAAAATGAAGAAGCTTGGATGTTTAAACAGTTGTTTGATTTCTCATCCCTTCGGACCACTGATTTTATTCAAAAGGATGATTTGATGCGATTGAGTGGAAACGGAAGTGCTGAAGGTAAGCTGGTCAATAAATCCCTAAATGAATTGAGCTTTGTGGTGAACCTTTCCTCGCTAGAAAGGAACAAAGTTAATTTTAAAAATGCATTTCTTTCTGGGCGTAAAAATTCGCAAGCTTTTCTTTTAGCTGGTGAATTGAATGATGAAAAAGCAAAGTTAAAGTTTTCCTTAGCTCAGGGGGGGGAGCTTCCTAAGAAATTTACAATTTCAACGCAGATTGAGGAGCTCAACTTGTCTGCTTTTGGCATGACAAGCCTCCAATCGGATGTTCGCTTAGCAAGTAATTTATTTATTGAAGGAGAAGGAGAGCGTTTAGACAAACTAAGTGTTTCTGACTTAGTCATCGCAAATAGTCAAGCTAAACAGTCGTTTGACGATTTCACTTTTGATCTTAAAAACAACAAAACGGTTAATCAAATTGAACTGAACGGCTCTGATGTAATGGATTTTAGTTTGAAGGGAGAATTTTCCTATGCAAATATTCCTTTTCTCTTACGCTCGGCTGTTCAGGAAGCTTTACTAATCCCGAATAAGCGAAAAGTAAGTAAAAAGGAGTTCTTTGTTTTTGACTTGGTCATCAGAGATAAATTACTCAAAGCTATGTATCCAGATGTGCTTACACCTGAGGATATCCGTTTAAATGGGACCATTAATTCTATGGTAGGTCAATCGTTTTTTCAATTTGATCTCCCTTTTATCCAGTATAAAGGGTATAATTTTGAGTCAATATCTTTGAATTCCTTGGGAGATGATTCCGTTTTTCTCACACAATTTTCTGCAGGAAAAATCTATGGAAACAACCTACATATCTCCGAAATCAATTTGAACACAAAGAATAATGATGGAGTTCTATCAGGGGAGCTTGACGCTCAGTTTGGTATTAGCACAAAAGATTCTTTAGCGTTTGATTTTACCTATACCCAACGCTTAGACAAGTCATTGTTTACTATTCTTAAAGGAGATTTACAACTGGGAGGAGAGCAATGGGAACTCAACCGTCAATATAAATCAACTCTGACATTTGATTCTGTAACCAATGAAATTTCCTTGTCTAAGCTTGGTCTTCAGTCAAAAAGCCAGAGGTTTGAGGCTGCACTAAATTATGTTTCAAAAGACAAGTATTCCCTTGAAGTGCTCACCTCAAACCTAGATTTGGGTAAAGCTTTGCCCGTTGGGGAAAAGTTTAGTTTTGATGGGAAACTCACCACAAACCTGAATATTATTCAATCTCCTGAATTAAAAAAGGCAAGTATTGATCTAAAAGTTAAAAATTTATCCATTAATGCTACGCCAATGGGAGACCTTGCATTGGGGGTTAGTGGTAATCTCCAATTTAATTCCTATCAATTGACTACTTCATTGATTAGAGACGAGATGTCTATCTTGCTTGGTAAGGGAACAATTTTTATCCCCAACAATAAGCCAAACCTCAATTTAGACCTTTCATTGAATGAATTTGATGTCTCTTTCCTTTCTTCATTAGGTAAAGATAAAATCACAAACTCTACTGGTTTACTGACTGGTGAATTGAATTTATGGGGACTGACGACCGATTTAAAACTGGCGGGTGAAGCCCTATTGGATAATAGTGGTATGACCATACCGAGCATCAATACCCGATATGCTTTTGAGCAAGGAACTAAGCTCATCTTTAAGGACAGAAGAATTCAATTCAACAATGCGCTTTTGAAAGAAACATCGAGCCAAACCACTGCACAACTCAATGGTGAATTGGGTCATATCAATTTTAATGCGTGGGAAATGGATTTAAATATTCTTACAGATCGATTGTTGGTTTATAACCGGCCTGAAGATCCAAACGCCTTATTTTACGGTCAGGGCTACCTGGCAGGACAAGCAAATTTTACTGGCCCAACAAAATCATTGACATTAGAAGTCATTGGAAGCTCGTCTGAGGGTACGACCTTGGTTATTCCTTGGAAAGAGAACAAAGGTTTAACTGACACCTCTTTCATTGATTTTTTATACAAAGGGGAAAAAGAAAACGAGCTGGTTACTACTGATATTACTTCCTTCGATGAGGCATTTAGAGGTTTTGAAATGATCTTTGAATTAGACATTAACAGGAATGCAGAAGTAGAAATTGTTGTTGATCAGTCTTCAGGGAGCACACTCTCTGGGCGGGGTTCTGGAAATATATTAATAGAAACGAATATTGACGGTAAGTTTAATATTTGGGGAGATTTTATTGCCTATGATGGAGTGTATAATTTTAAAAACCTCGGTTTAATTGATAAAAAGTTTTCTGTAAAACAGGGTGGAACCATTGTCTGGGAGGGAGATCCCTTGGAGGCCCAATTGAATATTGAAGCTGTTTATGAAGTGCCCGGAGGGGCAAATCCTGCATTGTTGTTAGACAACCCAAACTTCAATCGTAAGATCCCTACCGAGGTATCCATTCAACTTGCAGGTAATCTTATTAAACCCGATGATCCGGTTTTTGACATCTCATTTCCCAATGCTACAGGAATAGTAGTTTCAGAGATCAATTATCGATTAGCAGATCAACAAAGACGTCAGCTACAGGCAATTTCCCTGTTGTCACAGGGAATCTTTATTAGCGATGTTTCGGTCTCTTTACAAGGAATTACCAATAATTTATATGAGAAGGCCTCTGATGTTTTTAGTACTTTATTGGGTTCTAATGAAGGAAAGCTTAATATAGGATTGAATTATCTTCAAGGGGAAGACACCCCTACATTTGATTTAAGAACTGAGGACCGTATTGGACTAACCCTCACAACACAAATAAGTGATAAGATTTTAATCAATGGGAAGATTGGTGTTCCAATTGATGGCTTGCAAGAAACTGTTATTGTAGGAGATGTACAGATTGATTTTATACTTAACGAAAGTGGCACCCTAAAAGCAAAAGTATTTAATCGTGAAAATGAGTTCCGCTATTTAGGAGATGAATTTGGCTACACCCAAGGAATGGGGATGTCCTATCAGGTGGATTTTAACACCTTCAAAGAATTGATCCAAAAGCTTAAGAATAAAGGCCTAAAACAAGGAGATGTAGTTAACAATCAGATCAATAGTAGCGGAATTGATTTTCTTAACAAAATTGAATAAAAACGTTGTAGCTTTTGTTTTTCATTTATTTTGTCGGAATCTATATTGTTCAAAAAATTTATTCATTAATTTAGACGCGCAATATGAATATAGAGATGAAGAGAATTGCCGTTTTAACCTCTGGAGGAGATGCTCCAGGGATGAATGCAGCTGTTCGTGCAGTTGTTCGGACAAGTGTTTTTTATGGATTGCAGTGTTATGTTGTGTATCAGGGATACCAAGGTCTCATTGATGGAAAAATAAAACAAGCCAACGCACGAAGCGTTAATAATATTATAAACAAAGGGGGGACAATTTTAAAATCTGCTCGCTCATTAGAGTTTAGAACCCCAAAGGGTCGTCAAAAAGCATTTGATAATATAAAGAAATTTGAGATTGATGCCTTGGTGGTAATTGGTGGTGACGGCTCCTTTACCGGTGCACTGATTTTCCAAAACGAATTTAATATTCCTGTTATCGGTATTCCGGGAACGATTGACAATGATATTTATGGCACACAGCACACCTTGGGCTACGATACAGCCTTGAATACAGTTGTTGAAGTAATTGATAAGATTCGTGACACAGCCAGTTCACACAATCGTTTATTCTTTGTGGAGGTGATGGGTAGAGATGCAGGTCATATTGCCTTAAATACTGGAATAGGGGCTGGAGCGGAAGAAATTCTTATACCAGAAGAAAATCGAGGATTAGACCAGCTTTTAGAATCCTTAAAACACAGTGAGAAGTCAGGAAAGTCCTCGAGTATAGTCGTTGTTGCCGAAGGCGACAAAACCGGAAAAAATGTATTTGAACTTGCAACCTATGTAGAACAAAATCTTCCCTATTATGAGGTGCGTGTATCTGTCTTAGGACATATGCAAAGAGGAGGTTCACCCAGTTGCTTTGATCGTGTTCTCGCTTCCAGAATGGGAGTTCACGCAATTGAGTCATTGCGCGAAGGAAAGTCAAAAGTAATGGTGGGAGTCATGAACGACAAAATGGAACTCACTCCTTTGGAAGAAGCAATCAAAGGGAAATCAGAAATAAATAAAGATCTTTTAAGAGTTACGGACATCCTGTCCATTTAAAATTAAATTAAACTAAATACACATGTCAATTAAAATTGGAATTAACGGCTTTGGAAGAATTGGACGAATGGTTTTTCGCTCTGCTATGAAACAAGAAGATGTAACGATTGTTGCGATTAACGATTTGTTAGAGGTTAACCATCTCGCCTATTTACTTAAGTATGACTCAGTTCATGGGAAATATGATGGTACGGTTGAGGTAGAGGGGAATGACTTAATCGTCGATGGGAGTAGAGTCAAAATTACAGCAGAACGAAATCCAGCAGATATTGGATGGGGTACGCTAGGGGCTGAAGTTGTTGCTGAATGTACGGGTATTTTCACCACTTTAGAAACAGCGCAAGCGCACATTGATGGTGGTGCTAAGAAGGTTGTTATTTCTGCACCTTCTGCAGATGCCCCCATGTTTGTAATGGGAGTAAATCACAACGAAGCTACAGCAGATCAAACCATCGTTTCTAATGCTTCTTGTACGACCAACTGTCTAGCCCCAGTTGCCAAAGTGTTGGATGATAATTTTGGTATAGAAGAAGGCTTAATGACAACTGTACACGCGACTACAGCGACTCAATTCACTGTTGATGGACCCTCTCGAAAGGATTTCAGAGGCGGAAGAAGCTCGTTGATCAATATTATGCCTGCATCAACTGGTGCAGCAAAAGCGGTAACAAAAGTAATTCCTTCCTTGGTTGGAAAATTAACAGGGATGGCATTCCGTGTCCCAACTGCAAACGTATCAGTTGTTGATTTAACGGTACGATTAAACAAGTCGACTAGCTACGATGAAATAAAAAAGGTAATGCAAGCCCATGCAAATGGAGATATGGCAGGTGTTCTTGGATATACAGAGGAGCCAGTTGTTTCTCAAGACTTTATTGGAGATCCTAGAACTTCTATTTTTGACGCAGGAGCTGGAATGGAATTGAATGCTAATTTCTTTAAAATCATTTCATGGTATGATAATGAATGTGGCTATTCAAACAAATTGATTGATTTAGCCAAGCACATTAACGCTCTCTAGTATGTATTTAATTGTTGATAGTGGTTCTACAAAGACCGATTGGTTTGCTGTTGATAATACAGGTAATATTCTGTTTTCTACCCAAACATTGGGATTAAATCCTCAGGTATTATCGTCTGCAATTTTGAATGAACGAATCATTAACAACTATGAAATTTACCAAAATAGAGATGAGGTAACTCATCTCTATTTTTATGGTGCTGGCTGTGGTATTCAAACCACTGTTGATCGAATACATAAAGTATTTAAAGATATTTTCACAAACTGTGAATTTATCATCAAAGAAGATACCTATGCTGCGGTTTATTCTACGGCAGAACCAAATAAACATTCCATTGTATGTATTTTAGGAACAGGATCTAACTGTTCTTATTTCGATGGTAAAAACATTGATCAGCCTGTTATTTCCTTAGGCTATATTTTGATGGATGAAGCCAGTGGTAATTTCTTTGGAAAACAATTGGTACGCGGGTATTATTTCAATCTAATGCCGACACATCTCGCACAGCAATTTGAAAAAGAGTACAAACTCGATGCAGATACTTTGAAAGAGAATCTATACCGCAGAGAAAATCCAAATACTTATTTGGCCAAATTTGCCAAGTTTTTGATTGAACACAAAAGTGAAGCCTATATGCAGGACATTATACGAAACGGTTTGGATCGTTTTGTAAAGCATCAAATCTTGCAGTTTAAAAATGCAACCGAAGTTCCTATCCACTTTGTAGGATCCATCGCATATTTGCTTCAAGATGAAATAAAAGAATGCCTTAAGAGCTATGATTTAACACTTGGACGTGTGGTCAAACGTCCCATTGATGCTTTGGTCGAATACCATATCTCAATGTTAGACCTAAAGAAGTAGATGTCTCTAGCGCACGGCAATCATCGATATCTCAATACGAACAAATTTGGGTAAATTAGCCACTTCAACAGTTTCTCTAGCTGGTGCAGTAGCTTCATCAAAATACCTACCGTAAACCTTGTTAACTTCATTGAAGTTATTCATGTCACTTAAAAATATAGAAGTTTTAACTACCTGATCAAAAGTCATGTCTGCGGCTTTTAGAACTGCTTTAAGGTTTTCCATTACCTGAATAGTCTCTTGTTCCAAATCTCCTTCTACCAGTTCCATAGTATTGGCAATTAAAGGGATTTGACCCGATAAATAAAGGGTGTCATTTGCTAAGACTGCCTGATTATAGGGCCCAAGAGGAGCTGGGGCATTTTCCGTTGTAATAATTTTTTTTGTCATAGTTTAGAAATTTCTGTCGGGCTCCCGACGTTTTTCATATTTTAAATCACTTAAAAGTCCTGATTTTATACCAATAAAGAAATACCAGGATGTTCTTGGACCAAGCGGAACCCAGCTAAAGTTGAGATTCCAACTGTCTAAATCTCGATCAAATCGAAATTGAGTATAGGTAATTCCTTTGCCTTTAAAATCATATCCAGATGAAGCACCCACCTTCCATTTTGGCGTAATGTCAATGTTCCCTGAGACCATAAGTGAATTGTTTGAAAAATCATTCTGCCCTCGCGAGTTATTGTATGTCAGCGTATAGGCTAATTTTAAATCCCAATTTATCTCTGTACTAAAGAGTCCAGATGTAACACTTTTATTTTTCTTTGAAGTTCGAGATAAACCATTTGAAAAATCATTTGACGTGCCGAAAAGATCATCGTCTCGCCCTCCACCAGATAAGCGCTCCAATTCATTAAGTTCATCTTCTTCATCTTCTTGATCATCTCCGTCATCATCTCCTGCTTTGCGTTTGAATGTGTTGTTATCTAAACTGTATCCCATATTTATATTTGCACTTGATAAACGCAATAAACCTCCTCCGTTTTTCAAATGAAAAGTGTTAATGCGTCTTAAATCATCATCTAGTCCATAGGGATCAAAGGTGGCACCGATATTGGTCGTTAACTTGTCTTTAAAAAAGTTTAATCCCGTTGACATTCGTATGGGTGCCAAATGAAATTGAGTCGCAGCTATATTATAACTTGTGCTGATGTTCAAGTTATTCAGTAGTTTGATTTTCTTGGGTTCAGGATCTAAACTGTCTTTCGATCTTACTTTAGCTTCGAGAGAATTGTTTATGGTAATCCCTACTGAATTAGAATATCCTCTGGTGGGTCTTCCAAATAAGGCGTTTTCAAAGCGTGTATATTCAGCTGTATTTCCTTCTGCATCGATAATATAAGTATCGTAGTATTGATCGAAACTTGGCTGTGTACTGTAGCTGATCGACGGGCGAACTGTATGACGAATGGATTGAAGTCTCTTCCCTTCTTTAAAGTTAAAAACACCATATATGGTTGTTCCCATGCTAAGGCTATAGTTGTAGGTTCTATAAGCAGCAAAGCCACTCAAAGTATCCTTTACAACACCCTTTTCTTCTGTGTAGTCATTGTACCGAATTGTGTTAGGTGTCCAGACTTCTTTTAGCGTACCTCCTAAACTAATGCTAAAATGTTTGGCCAATTTAAAATTGGTATTGATGGGAACAGTATGGGTAACCCCAGAACGCGAATCCTCATACATTGCTTTGGTAAATAGTTTTTCCTCGGTTGTTTGTATGCGACTTTCCCCCAAGGTGGTAAGCTGAAAGTTAATATTTTGAAGTATACCTTTCTTAGATCCTCCTCGTTTAGCAAAGGGATATATCCGCTCCATGTTTCCTTGAAAGGTGGGTAGGGTCAGGTTGGCTGTCTGGGTATTCTTGTTTTGAGATAAACTAGTTGTAAGCGATATGTTGACACGTGGGTACTTTGGAAATGTCTTTGAATACGAAACGGAAGAGCTCAAATTGTTATTGAGAAAATTTGCTGTATTCAATTGGTTGATGGATTGTTGAAAATACTCACTACTTCCCAGATTTACAGAGGCAGAAAAATTGGAGGTTGGATTAGCCTTTGCATCTTGTCGGTGGGACCAACGAATGTTGTATACCGTTGACTTTGAATAATCGTTAAAACCACGTTCTCCATTGACGAGTTTTTCATAGCGAAAGCTAAAATTACCACTGTATTTATAATTGACCTTGTACTTTGAGTTCCATCTAAAACCATAACTTCCATTGGTATAATAATCTCCCGTTAAATCAATGTCAAGATTATCTGAAACGGGGACATAATACCCCATATTTTGAAAGTAGTATCCTCGCTGATTACTTTCCCCAAAGGTGGGAAAAATAAATCCAGACTCTTTTTTATCTCCTGCAGGAAAATATGCAAAAGGCACAAAAACAGGTGTGGGGACATTGGCAATATAAAGGTTACTAAAACTGGCTATAATTTTACCTCCTGGGATTAATTTTCCTTTGCGAACACGAATGTAATAATCGGGGTTTTCTGCATCTGCAGAGGTTGTTATTTTTGCATTTTGAATGTAATAAAGCGAATCGTTTTCTTTTTTGGTGTAACTCGAAAAAACATTCATACCGCTTTGGGCAGTCTTAGAATTCCATATGAGGGCTTTCTTGGTATCAAAATTAAAACGGATCGAATCGGGGTTAATTTGATCCCTCCCTTGGGTAAATTCAGGTTTTTGTATTAAAGTTCCTATGGAGTCTTTAATTCGCCCTGCATATACCTCATTCTTGGTATAATCCATCACAATAATACCCGCCCGAAGTTCCATGTCTTGATAGGTGAGAACAGCCTTATTGTAAAGTCTTATTTTGTTTGTTTTTTGATTAATTGTGACTGAATCTTGCGCTGTGTATTTTATCAAGTCAAGTAATAATGGCTTTTTTGATGGAATACTATCATTGGCTACCACAGAGATGCTATCCAGTTTAATTTCTTCGATTAATTCAAGAATTGGTAAACTATCCGTCTCTTTTGAGTTCTGAGCGTGCACAAAATGAATGCCGCAGCAAAACAGGAAAATGTTATAAAAAAGAAAAGACTTTGTTCGCAAGGTGATAAAGGCTAAATTTGTAAGAATCGACCTAGCTTCAAAATTACGTATATTTTTAAAGACTAAAGCGGTTTTAAGTATTTATTAGCAATGAACAAAAACACCTTTTTTAAGTATACACTTTGCCATTGCTTACTTCTTTGTTTCATGAGTTTATCCTGTTTTGGTCAAACGTCAACCAAAGATTTTGTGGTGGTGCTAGATGCGGGCCACGGCGGTAAAGATACGGGCAATAGGGGGAATGGTTATATGGAAAAGAAAATTGCCTTGACAATAGCCTTAGAGATTGGTAAACAACTTTCCTCTCAGAACGGAATTAAGGTAATCTACACCCGAAAAGATGACCGTTTTGTTGAGTTAAAGAACCGTGCTAAAATTGCGAATCAAGCCGATGCTGATCTATTCATTTCCATTCACTGTGATGCCTTTACCTCACCACAAGCCTATGGTGCAGGAACTTTTGTGTTGGGTCTTCATCGCAATAAAGATAATTTTCGGATTGCGCAAAATGAGAACTCGGTGATTTTTTTAGAAGAAGACCACGAAACCACCTACGAAGGCTTTGACCCCAATAACCCAGAATCTGTAATTAGTCTAGTGCTGATGCAGGAAACGTATAATAGTCAAAGCATAGAGGCTGCCAACACCATTCAAAGAAGTTTTGTTACTAATTTAAAACGCAAGGATAGAACCGTAAAACAAGCTGGATTTTTAGTCTTGCGTGAAACCTATATGCCAAGTGTTTTGGTGGAAGTAGGTTTTTTAACCAATAAAAATGAAGGCGCCTATTTGAATTCAACTTCTGGTCAACGTGAAATGGCTACCACAATTTCTAAAGCAATAATTAACTATAAGAAGCAATTGGAAGCTTCCGTCGTGAAAGAAGATCAAGCAGTAATAGTTGCTGAAAAGGAAACGCCTGCTGTGAAAGAAAATCCTGCTAAAACAATTGATACTAATGGAATTGTCTTTAAAGTTCAAATTGCCGCAATTTCAAAGTCTATCGATTTATCTAGGAAAAACTTTAAGGGTCTCACCAATTTGAGTAAAGAAAAATCCGGAAATTTATTTCGTTATTTTTACGGCGAAACGGATTCCTATGATGAAGCAGAAAAGCTAAAAAAGAAAGCAATTAAAAAAGGCTATGAGCATGCATTCTTAGTTGCATACAAGGATGGCGTTAAAATCAAAATTTCAGAGGCAATATCCACCAAATAAATGACAATAAAAGAGAAATTATGCTTAGTTTTGAGATAACTAAAAAACGCATAATTGAAGTTAACAAACGAAATTAAAGCAGCGCTTATAATCATTGGCGGGATTTTTCTCTTTCTCCTAGGGTTTAACTTTTTGAATGGCACATCTTTGTTGAAGCGTGAAAACATTCAGTATGCTGTATATGACAACGTTGAGGGACTTCAAATAGGCACTAAAGTTACAGTCAACGGATTAATTGTTGGGAAAGTAGCGACCATCGATTTTTTGCCAAACTCAGCAAAAATTTTAGTTTCTTTTACCCTGCGTAACGATGTTCAGTTTTCTTCAAACAGTGTCGCAGAATTATATGAAGCCAGTCTTATTGGTGGAAAATCAATCGCTATTATACCAGACTATAGCTCAGCAATAATGTTGCAAGATGGTGACACACTTAAAACTGCTGTCAAGCCAGGTTTAACCGATGTTGTGAATCAGCAAATAGCGCCATTACAACAAAAATTAGAGCGTGTTTTAGTCAATGCAGATTCTCTTTTTACAGGAATCAACACAGTATTAAATCAAGAAGGAAAAGACAATTTATCTACCACTCTCGCCGATCTTTCAAAAACAATTAAACGTATCAATGGAGTTGCT
>CAJQKN010000155.1 GCA_905478905.1 uncultured Flavobacteriaceae bacterium
GCTATCAAAGAGCGCCATCAGTGTTCCTTTTAGAAGGTAAAAATCGGCCTTGTTGTCTGAACCATTCCAAGCTTCTTTTGTCGCTTTACCACAAAGGGCTAGGGCTAATTTTCTATCTTCTTGATGTCCATTTTCTGTGGCACGGTAGACTTTTCCAAATTCATATATTTTTAAATTCGATTGTTGACGATTTTGGTTGTATGAAACTACTTCCAAAAGAGAAAACAAGAGCGAAGAACGCATTTGAGACAGTTCTTGCCCAAGAGGATTCAATAAATTGACTTTGGCAATTGACTCAAGTTGAGCAGATAAATTGGCATAACTTGGAGAAGTAATGGAATTGTTCATCACCTCTTGGAAACCTTGCCCAACCAATTTTAGTGCAATATTCTGTGTAAGTGCATGAGGTGTTTTTAGGTTGAAGGTGGGATAGAAGGTCTTCATTGTATTGATACTCTCAATATTATTGAATCCATATACCCGAAGAATTTCTTCAATAACGTCGGCCTCTCGAGTAACGTCTGCACGATAGCGAGGGATGTTCATGGAGAACCCATCTTCATTAACATTTGTGATTTCAAACTCCAAGGCATTTAAAATGATGATTAGTTCATCTTTTGGAATTTCTTGGCCCAAAACTTTGGTGATGCGTTCGAAAAGAATGAAAAGTGAGGCTTTCTCGGGGAGTGGTTGGGTGACCTCCACAATATCACTGGAAATTTCTCCACCAGCTAATTCTTGAATTAATAAGGCAGCGCGTTTGAGTGCAAATTCGCCAATTTCAGGATCAATACCACGCTCATATCGAAAAGAAGCATCCGTATTTAGTCCATGCCTTTTGGCTGTTTTTCGTATGCTGATGGGATCGAAGTAGGCGCTTTCTAAGAAAATTTTTGTTGTATTTTCTGTAACTCCTGAATCTATTCCGCCAAAAACTCCACCAATACACAGGGGTTTATTTTCATCACAAATCATTAAATCAGTTGCCGCTAACTTTCGTTCCACCCCATCCAAGGTTGTGAAAGGAGTGTTTTTTTCGAGCGTTTTTACAATAATTTTTCCGTTTATTTTATCCGCATCGAAAGCATGAAGAGGTTGTCCAAGCTCATGTAAAATGTAGTTGGTAACATCAACAATATTGTTCTTTGGTGTCAATCCTATCGCTTTTAAACGATTTTGCAACCAGTCTGGAGAGCTTTTTACTTCTAGTTTAGAAAGGGTGATCCCAAAATAACGTGGACAAGCTTTTACGTCTTCGACAACAACATCAATGGGCAATGAAGTGTTATTTACATTAAAGGCATTGGTGTTGGGTATATTCCATTCAAACGGAATATTACGCTGAATAAATCCAGCCTTTAGATCACGTGCTACGCCCATATGGCTCATGGCATCACAACGGTTGGGTGTTAAGCCAATTTCGATGCATTGATCTTGTTCAATGGAAAAAATATCTGCGCAGGGCGTACCGGGAATTAAGGATTCGTCTAACACCATGATCCCATCGTGTGATTCCCCTAGACCTAATTCGTCTTCAGCACAGATCATTCCAATACTAACCTCACCACGAATCTTATTTTTTTTAATTTCCCAAGGTTTTCCTTCAGCATCATAGAGTGTTGTTCCCACTGTGGCTACGGCGACTTTTTGCCCCTTTGCAACATTGGGTGCTCCACAAACAATTTGAACAGCTTCCTTTTGACCAATATTAACTTGGGTTACTCGCAAACGGTCCGCATTGGGATGCTGAATACAGTCGAGAACCTCTCCCACAACAACTCCTTTCAAGCTCCCTGGAATAGATTCAAAAGGGGTATTTCCTTCTACCTCCAGACCGAGATCGGTTAATAAATCGAGTTGTTCTTTTAAGGGTAGTTCAGCTTTAATGAACTGTCGCATCCAATTGTAGGATATTTTCATGGAAAATGAATTTATCTACAAATATAAGTAACCCAGCGGCAAAATTATAGCACTAGCTAATGTAATTCCAGATGTTCTTATGCGTCATTATTTT
Organism: uncultured Flavobacteriaceae bacterium; assembly: GCA_905478905.1. Lineage (GTDB taxonomy): Bacteria > Bacteroidota > Bacteroidia > Flavobacteriales > Flavobacteriaceae > Arcticimaribacter. The sequence goes on from CAJQKN010000155.1 coordinate 2,015, forward strand.
TGCATAGGTTTGACGGATTCGCATATGGTTCACTGCCTCCATTTCAGGATCTGCTTCTACAATCTTTTGCGCATAAAAACGTGCCGTTTTAAGAATATCTTGATCCTTTAAAATATCTGCAATTTTGAGCTGTAAAACACCACTTTGCTGGGTTCCCATTAAATCGCCAGGGCCACGCAGTCGAAGATCCACTTCAGCGATTTCAAAGCCATCGTTGGTTTGAACCATGGTCTGCAGTCTTGTTTGGGCTTCTTGTGATCGCTTTTTCCCGCACATGAGAATACAATAACTTTGATCTGCACCTCGTCCAACTCGTCCGCGCAATTGATGCAATTGAGAAAGACCAAAGCGCTCTGCACTTTCAATGATCATTACGGAGGCATTAGGTACGTTAACCCCAACCTCAATCACTGTTGTGGCAACCATTATATGGGTTTTCCCTTCTACAAAACGTTGCATTTCATAGTCCTTGTCGGCAGCTTTCATTTGTCCATGGACAATACTAATTTGATAGTCAGGCGAAGGAAAAGAACGCGCAATGCTTTCATAGCCATCCATAAGGTCTTTATAATCCATTTTTTCAGACTCTTGAATGAGTGGATATACAATATAAACCTGCCTTCCTTTGGCAATTTCATCTTGTATAAAGCGAAATACATCTAGCCGATTGGCATCCGAACGCAAAACAGTTTTGATGTCTTTTCGCCCTGGAGGAAGTTCATCGATTACAGAAATATCTAAATCACCATAAACACTCATGGCCAGTGTACGTGGAATTGGAGTTGCTGTCATGACCAAAACATGGGGAGGTAAATCATTCTTTCGCCATAATTTTGCGCGTTGCGCTACACCAAAACGATGCTGTTCATCGATAACAGCCAAACCAAGGTTTTTAAAAATTACCTTGTCTTCAATCAAGGCGTGGGTTCCAATGAGTATTTGAATCTTTCCAGCTTCTAAGTCTTCAAATAATATTTTTCGTTCTGCTCCTTTGACCGAAGCTGTTAAAAGTGCAACAGTAACATTAATATCGCCCAAGGCATCTTTGATGGATTGATAGTGTTGTACAGCCAGAATTTCTGTAGGAGCCATTAAGCAGGCCTGGAAGTTGTTGTCGATTGCAATGAGCATGCTCAGTAGAGCAACCATGGTCTTTCCAGATCCTACATCGCCTTGTAAAAGACGATTCATTTGTTTTCCAGTTCCCATGTCGAAGCGAATTTCTTTGACGACACGCTGTTGTGCACCAGTGAGCTGAAAGGGAAGAAAGTTGTTGAAATAATTGGAAAAATAATCCCCAACAATCGAAAAGACATAGCCCTTTATTTTTTGTTTTTGCAGGCGGTTTTTTTGAATCAACTGCAGTTGGATATAAAATAATTCTTCAAATTTTAATCGTCGCTGAGCTTGATTCAATGCTTCTAAATTCCTAGGAAAATGTGCATTTATGATGGCTTCTTTTCGGGAAACGAGTTGTAATTCTTTCAGCATATAATCGGGTAAATTTTCCTGAAATTGATTACTCACCAGTGTGAAAAGATTCGTCATCATTTGTTTCATGATACGCTGACTAACCCCTTTGTTGATCAATTTTTCTGTGGAAGGATAGACTGGGTGAAGCGCACCTATATTGGTCGCTTTATATTCTGTTTCTAAGGTTAATTCGGGATGGGGCATGTTGGCTTTAGTTCCATACCAAGACAATCGACCAAAGGCAATATAGGGAGTGTTCAGTTTTAGCTGTTCCTGTATCCATTTATGCCCACGAAACCAAACCATATCCAAGGTGTTTTGTCCATCTGTAAAAACTGCAACCAATCGCTTTCCTCTTTTTTGGGGGACTGTTTTTAGGCTGATGATTTCTCCCTTTATTTGAACTTCAGCATTGGTTTTGGGTAAACTATTGATGGTGTGAAATGTCGACCGATCAATATAGCGATTAGGGAAAAAATGGATTAGATCTTGGTAAGTTCGTATGCCCAATTCCTCACGAAGCAGGATTGCCCTGTTTGGGCCAATACCCTTAAGGTACTCAATAGAGGTCTGTAATGGATCCATAAAAACGATTGCGAAATTAACTTTTTGCGCTAAATTCGGGTTTAATTTTATAAAATTCGAGTAACTTTCTATTATATCCAAGTTTGAACCCCATGAAAAAAGCACTTGTTATATCTGGTGGCGGAAGCAAAGGCGCATTTGCAGGCGGAATTGCCCAATATCTTATTGAAGAAAGTAAACAAACCTATGATGTTCTCTTTGGAACCTCCACCGGTAGTTTACTTATTTCGCATTTGGCCGCTCTTCGAATCCCTGAAATTAAGCATGCTTTTACCCATGTAACTCAAGCATCCATTTTCTGCAATAATCCATTTATTGTCAAACAAAAGGGAAAGTTATTCAAAACAAGAATAAATCATTTTAATGTGGTGAAGAACTTCATTAAAGGAAGAAAAACATTTGGCGAAAGCACAAATCTTCGTCATCTTATTGAACAGAAAATTACGCCTACAATTTTTCAAGAAATTAAGTCAAGCCAAAAAGAAGTTGTTGTTTGTGTATCAAATTTTACCCTTAATACCATTGAATACAAGACATTGAGTGAATGCAGTTATTCCGATTTTCTTGATTGGATATGGGTTTCGTGTAATTACGTTCCATTTATGAGCCTAGTTATTAAGAATAAATTTGAATATGCTGACGGGGGATTTGGATGTATTATTGCAATCGAAGAAGCTATTCGAAGAGGAGCAACCCATGTCGATGCAATTATGTTGAGTACTGAGGTGCAACAATTGAATCGAATGCGTTCACGAAATGCTTTTGATTTGCTTCTATCTACACTCGACTTTATGGGAGATCAAATTATGGAAGACAATATTTTGGTAGGAAAACTCTATGCCCAAGAAAAGAATGTTCAACTTAGAATTTTTCATACGCCAAGAGTGCTAACCACAAACTCATTAATTTTCGATCAGGATGAAATGGAGCGCTGGTGGCAAGAGGGCTGGGAGTATGCGCAAAAGGAAGCTACTTCAAATAATCCAATGTAAGCCCCACCATTGCTTTTACGCCGTGAATTAGGCCAGCGTCGTCCACTTCAAATTCTGGTGTGTGGTGTGATGGAGCCTCTTGGGGAGAATTCCCTTGAATCAATCCTCCTAAAAAGAAATAGAAACCGGGCACCTTTTCTTGGAAAGCTGAAAAGTCTTCAGCTCCAGTCACTGCTCGCATTTCCATAACATTCTTTTGACCCAATGTCTTTTTTAAACTATTGACTGCCTTTAAGGTCAATGAAGGATCATTATAGGTCAATGCAGCTGTTTCTTTAATATCCATAGTTGCTGAACCTCCATAGGCTGAGGCAATTTGAGGAACCAATTCATTCATCCGCCGAATGATAAGTTGTTTCATGTCATCATCTAGTGTTCGGATGGTACCGATCAATTGAGCACTTTCTGGAATAATATTGAAACGTATACCGGAATGAATTGAGCCAATAGTAATTACTGCACCTTCTTTTGTCAGTTCTGAATTGCGGCTGATAATCGTTTGTATGCCATTGATGATTTGCGCAGAAATTACGATTGGATCTACACTTACCCAAGGGGTAGAACCATGGGCTTGCTTTCCTTTGACATCTATGACAAAGCGTTGAGCTGCGGCCATTATACCCTTAGATTTATAGCGAACAGTCCCCACAGGAGTAGCTGAATTAATGTGTAAGCCATAGATTGCATCTACTTTTGGGTTATCCAAAACACCTTCTTCTACCATCATACTTGCCCCTCCGTTTTCACCAGTTGGCGAACCTTCCTCAGCGGGTTGAAATATAAACTTTACCGTACCCGCAAAATCATTGTTTTGGGCTAAATATTCGGCTACACCCATTAAAATCGCTACGTGTGTATCGTGTCCACAGGCGTGCATTACCCCAGTTTCTTGTCCGTTGAAAGTCGCTATCACATTGGATTTATAGGGCAATGAATTTTTTTCTGTTACAGGTAAGGCATCCATATCAGCGCGAAGTGCTAATACTTTCCCTGGGCGTTTACCTTTGAGCAGGCCCACTACACCCGTATGAGCAACACCCGTTTGAACTGCTATTCCAAGGGATCTTAAGTGAGAAGCAACCTTTTCAGCCGTTTTAAATTCTCGATTCGAGAGTTCTGGATTTTGGTGAATTTCGTGTCGCCATTGAATTACTTTCGCCTCTAGATTTGCATCGATTGTTTGCGCACTGAGAAAAAAAAAGCTTACTGAGAATAGTGTGAAAAATAATTGCTTTTTCATGGTATTGATTGCTTAAGTTGTGAAGATACAATGTTTATAATTAAAGTAGAAAAAGGTGGCAGAAAATTAATAAATGGCTATTTTTAAAGTGCTTATGAAAGACCAACTATCAGCCAATCTAAACGCTTTAAATGAAGCACAACTTGCCCCAACTTTACACAAAGACGGGCCCTTAATTGTTATAGCTGGAGCAGGATCTGGCAAAACACGTGTACTTACTTTTCGCATTGCCTACCTCATGTCGCAGGGAGTAGATTCCTTTTCGATCTTGGCCTTGACATTTACAAACAAGGCAGCCAGAGAAATGAAAGGAAGAATCGCTGAATTGGTTGGAGAGAGTGAAGCAAAGAATTTATGGATGGGAACCTTTCACTCTGTTTTTGCTCGTATTTTACGCTCTGAAGCTGATAAGCTAGGGTATCCCTCTAATT
>CAJQKN010000156.1 GCA_905478905.1 uncultured Flavobacteriaceae bacterium
GTTTGGTGGGTCAAAAAAGGGGGTTATCGGTTCTACAATAGGTTTGTTGGCGGGGCTAATCTTTTTGGGGCCCTTTGGAATAATTATTGGCCCATTTGCAGGGGCATATATTGGAGAACGTTTTAACAAAACACCCAATAATCTTGCCTTAAAAGCTGCCTTCGGATCTCTGATTGGTTTTTTAAGCGGTGTGTTTTTGAAGTTTTCAGTAGCAGCGGTTTTCTGCTTTTACTTTATCAAAATCTATTGGACAGTTTTGACATAAAAAAGAAGCTTTCTTTCCATAACCTTCAATCAAACCACAACACTATATTTATTTATGAAATTGTAATGGGGTAGGCAATTTGTTTGTCGAAACAAACAAACTGTGACTTTTACATGAAAAGAAAGTCTTCTTAATGCATTATTCTAATTGTATTTTACCAGTGACACTTAATTTTACTTTTATAGGGTTATAGGTTTTCCAACCTGTTTTGCGCTCACCAAAATTATTGATGCGTATATAATCTGGGTAATCAAATTGATTACTAATTTGTTTGTGTGCACTACGAAACTCGTAGTACCTGGACGACAGCTTTTGAACCCTGTAGAGATGCTTGAATAAAGTCTCTTTGGGAAAGGTTTTGACATCAACCCCCTTCTCAAGTCCCAGCAAGAAAAAATCGTTGATATGAAGATGATTAATCACTTCTCCTTGATTCTTTTTGAGCTGCATATATACCGGCTCTTCTTTTCTAAAGCGGTTTACCGCAGTCCAAAAAGTGACGACTTCTTCTCTTAGTTCTCCGCTTGGTTTTTTATAAACAGTGATATGATGATTATTTCGCGGAACCACATAGCAGTTTTTACCATCTTTTAGTTGTACTGGATTTGCAATGGTCTCACGCATTCTGACGTTATATACTGGAACAGAGTCCCCTTTTTTATTGGGTAAAAAAATCTTTGGTTTAGGTTCCTTTCCCTCGAAATTATCAAAAAATATATTCTTTGGAAAGGTACCCTGACCACTCCATTTCTCATTCACTCTTTTACGCACCAATTGCGCTACGACCGGGTCAACAATTTTTTCTGCTTGAGAAAGGGTTTTTATTAAACGTAAGGGTCTTCGAATATGCATCGCTTCAAGCTTATTTGGCGGCTTTCTTTTTCCAAAAAGAGAATCTTTATGCAAAACACCACGTATAGAAACTGCACGAACTTTTACCTTGCCCGTATCACTTTTTCGCCAAAAAGATCGTGTAGTAATAATCTTCTTTGCTTGTTTATGTGATACCAGTAAAGTATTCATTTTTTCTTCTAAGCTTTCTAAATAATCATTCGTTGGAAAAGGAAATTTTACTTTTTTTACTAAACGCTCATATTTATTACGTCTTATCAAGTGATCTATATGAATAGGAGCTGCCATCGCGTTAACATAGGATTTCAAAACATTATAGCGGTAATCGTTTTCACTATCTCTTCCATTAAAAACTGACTTTAACAACCATTCATCAATCAAATGCTGCGTAATGTTCCCAGGAATCATGTGAACCGATTCGGTCACTTGAGATAGAATTCCTGCTACACTTCTACTCAATTGATGAGGGTCGTTAAATTGTTTTTTTACTACCTCACGATAATTGTATTTTTTAACAAACCGCTTGAATTTCTTATAGCTCGATGGATGATAATGTGTATTCGAAAAAATTGATGCACATCTGGTTTTAATCCCTTCCCATTCATGAGCATCCCGAGATTCAAAAAATTCAAAAGGTGTCCTATCGTTCAACTGATCGGCTATTTCGGCTACACAAAGCGTTTTATTTATTCTACTGTCGTTTAATGATCTAGACCAAGGATGAATATAAACAATCTTAATATGTGAAGTATATAAAAGCTCAAAGGGAATCTCTTTCCCAGAATAGGGACAGCTGTGTTTGCACTCCTCCCACAATTCATATTTAAGTATATTCATGGGGGTTAAGTCAATGGAATTCTTCTTTAAATGAAGAATATATCGCTTGTTATTTTCTATGATTCTTTTCTGATCCAACTTATGCATAAAACGCTGCATTCTGTTGACTTTTACATCGACCGATAGCTCACAATTGACTTGGTCAATAGTCCCGTATTCTTCAATGATCTGATTTATTACTCTGCGTAACTCAAAAACACTTTGAATCAACAATGAGTTCTTCAAGGCCAAAATTTGATTGTCTGCGTTTTTTTCCACTTACAATTTTCTTTTTTTATTCGCTGGAGAATCAGGGGTCGATAAACCACATAACCTTTTAGGATTGAAACTTTTGAATTTAAATAGGTTCTCTAATATTCGTTTAAGCTCAGGAATCAATTTGGATGCAGGTGTGTCGCGGTAAAGATTCAATGCTACTTGGATCAATTCTTCTTCCTCAACAAAAGACATTTGACCCCAGTCTTCTTTTGTTGCATTTCGAAGTCCTGCTAAATATATTGCTGTTTTATATTCATATCCTTTGCGCAAAAAATATAGGATGTTTGTACTTGCCTTTCTAGAAAGAGGAGCATAGTTTTTGTCAATAGAAATGTGGGCAAATTGTTTAGCGATATTTGGCTCAAAACCAAATTTCTCCATTGCATAAGTTTCTAGTCGGGATACACTGTCGAAGAAATAAAGAGTATGAAAAATATCTTCTTTAGATTTTTCATCCATAGAAAACCACTCTTTCCCAAAATACTTTTGCTTGGATAATTCTGAATTTAAGAATGATCCTCTAAAGTTATCCTCATCACGGTAATTAAAATTCTTAGAGAGTTCTAACCCCAAAAGTTCTTTTACTTCCTTGAAATTAAAACGATAATGTGTTTTGAAATAGTATACAACCTTTTCTGCATCTTCAATCTCCAGAGATCGATTGTTATATTGGATTGAGTTTACCCACTTCCAGGCTTCTAGCTCTTGGTAAGTAATGGACGATATACAACAACGCGTCTTTTTAGATTCATACAAAAAATTCCCTACTTTGTGTTTTTGCGATTTAACGGGGCGTTGAAAAAACAAGGCTCCTTGGGGATCTATATCTGTTGGTGAACCTATGAGAAGATCTCTTAATTCTTGGGTTAATGAAAAATAAAATTCAGACTGAATTTCCCACAAATGATGGATTTCATCAAAATACATTTCTAGGGTACAAATCCGGTTTCGTATACGTTCTACTGGTTTAGTGTAGGTCTCCCCTTCTATTGGTTGAATGGAATTGAGATAGGATCCCAGTGTCTCATCTTTAATGGATCTTCTTGTCTTGAGGTAGCCAATTTTTCGATCTGCAGGGATTCCTTTACTCAAGACATTATCGGCTAGCTTGCTATTTCGTTCGCCAAAGCGATAGCCTCGATGACGAGAGATTTGATAAAAAATTCTGCCGAATTCCTCAAGGGTTAATTTTTCGTGCAAGCCTCGTTCACGTAATTCATAGGGATTTAAAGCAATCCATTCAGAAAGAGCCTCAGCTGGGAAGTGTTTTGTTTTCTTCCAATGTTCTAAATCTTTTAAAGACAATGGACACATTTTATGTTGGATAAGTACTTTTAAAAGATAGTACTTTCGAGTACGAATTCTAGAATAACGGATTCTTCTAAGGCGAACCAATCTTCTTGTATATCTTTTAGATACTTCCCGTTTTCCCATTCCGAAATTCTCACATCCTGGAGGAAAAACATGGACGCCAAGATCAATAAGTTTATTCGTTTCTTCTTCAACCAAGGTCCAATTGATTGAATTGTTATCGACGAATAATCCTAATTTTGTTGACATTTATATTTTTTTTGCTTTTCTTTATTTTTCAATCTTATCACAATAAGGCTTTATGCCGTAGATGATAATCTTTAATCCCGCTTCGGTGGGATTTTTTTATTTTCTATTTCTCCCATTTCTTTTAGGTAAACTAATAAGAGTTTATAGAACTCCCATTTTCCTTTTTCAGATAATGAAATCTGACCTATTCTATTTAGATGTGTTTCTATAAAGTCCAGGGTTTTCGTTTTAATATCCTCTAGAATGAAATTTGAACGATCCAAGTAGCCTACTCTGTAGGCCTTCTTCACTAAATGATATTGATTTTGAACACAAAACTTATCCAGTAAACTTTGTGCAATCTGATTCAATTGAATACGCGACAGTTTAAGTGTTTTGCATATAGCAGTGTCACCCATGCCAAGGGCATAGGAACGTAAAACCATACTTTCTTTGTCAGAAAGTGATATTGAAGAAAAAAAAGTGGACTTGTCGGTGAGCATAAAAACTGGATATAGTATGAACTTCTTTTTTCAAAATTGATTTATTTTTTATTGGAAATTATGGTAATTGTAACCACTGGTAGTGTTTAGGCGTCAAAACGGTTGGATTATGTAATAGATGGTGATTTTTTTAAGAAATTACAAAAGAATTCATGTTGAGGATTATTGAGAAAAATGAACTATTTTTGTTCAATGAAATTAGCTTTAATTAGTATCCTTCTTTTGGGACTGGCTTTTGCTGGAATAGCCATAAAAATTTTGGTTAAAAAAGACGGAAAATTTGCAGGAACCTGTGCCAGCCAAAGCCCTTTTTTAAACAAAGAAGGAGAAGCTTGCAGTTTTTGTGGGAAGCTTCCTGATGAACAAGAATGCAAAGATCCTTCGCTGAGCAATTCTTCTTCTTAGCATTCGCCAACTTTTAAGTATCTTCGTTTCAATGAAGGGGGTCAATATTCAACGAGCAATTACTGAAGCCAAGCAAAACGATCAACGTGCATTTGCATTTTTATATGATACGTTTTGGGATTACCTCTATGGATATTTACTCAAGAACACCCAAAACGATCAGTTAGCTGAAGAATTAGCTCTCAAGTCGTTGGCGCGCGCCTTTGATAAAATTGACACCTACAACCCTGATTTTGAATTCAAAACATGGTTGATCAGCATTTCTAAAAATCTTCAAATAGATCATTTTCGTAAAGAAAGTAAAGAGAGTCAACTCCAAACGACCTCCATGGAAAATAATGACTACAAAACCATTGTAGATGAAAATCCTTCCCCAGAAGATTTATTGATTACCAATCAAAACCTGAAAGAACTTCTTCAAAAAATAAAAGAATTAAAACCAACCTATGCCAAGGTTTTGCGTTTGCGTTATTTTGAAGAATTGAGTTATAAAGAAATATGTATTCAAACCGATCTTCCTATTAGCACAGTTAAGGTTACTTTGCTACGAGCAAAAAAACTATTGGCACAAAAAATAAATGAAAATGGATATCAATCTTAAAAAAATTGGTCCTGGATTACTCTTTGCAGGTGCTGCAATAGGAGTTTCACATTTGGTTCAATCGACAAGAGCTGGAGCAGATTTTGGATGGGGCCTACTTTGGGCATTATTTTTATCCAACCTTTTTAAGTACCCCTTTTTTCAATTTGGTTCCCGCTATGCTTTGGCAACACACAGGAGTTTACTGGATGGATATGCAGACCTTGGTAAGGGCTACCTTTGGCTTTATTTTATTCTGAGTCTCGGAACCATGTTTACCATCCAAACAGCTGTGACCATAGTAACAGCTTCTTTAGCCTCCATTCTTTTTGGCATTCATACTAGTCTTGTTATATGGAGTATTGTAATTACACTATTTTGCCTTGCACTATTGTGGAAAGGAAGTTATGTTTTTCTCGATAAAATAATAAAAGGGATTATTGTAATCCTTACCCTAAGCACCATTGCTGCGGTACTGATTGCTGGAGGACAAAACACCTCAACAATTCCGTTTACTCAGATTTTTCCCAACAGTAGTTCCTTTTTATTTTTGGCCGCTTTTATGGGTTGGATGCCAGCGCCTTTGGACATATCAGTATGGCAATCGCTGTGGATGTTTGAAAAAAATAAAGCAAAAAATATCAGTTTAAAAGAAGGTTTATTTGACTTTAATGTGGGCTATTTCGTCACCTTTTTCCTTGGCGTTTGTTTTATGGGGTTGGGTACCTATGTCATGTTTGGAACAGGGACTTCTTTCTCAAATTCTGGAAGTGTTTTTGCCAAACAACTAATTGACCTATACACCTCAGCGCTTGGAGACTCTGTTTATATTTTTATTGTAATTGCAGCCTTTACAACCATGTTCAGTACTACCTTAACAACATTGGACGCCTCCCCTCGTGCCATGGAAAAGGCAAGTCAATTATTGCTTCCAAAGTTGCCCCAATTAAATTTCCGTTTTTGGATTATAATTTTATCTCTGGGAACAATTGGTGTTTTTTCTTTTTTACGCAATGAAATGGGAACCCTTGTACAGATTGCCACTATCTTATCTTTTCTTACTGCACCTTTTTACGCTTTTCTCAATTATAGATTGGTTACTAGCAAACATATGCCCCTGTCTTTCCAACCCTCAAAAGGGCTAAAAGGCTTGAGTATTTTAGGATTGATATTCCTTATAGTTTTTGCGGTTAGCTTTGTTTTTATGGTTATTTAAGTTTGTATATTTGTAGCAGAAAGAATGTTTATGCCGACTGAAATCAAATCTCAACCGATTACTCAAAAGCCCAAATGGTTACGTGTAAAACTACCAACGGGCAAGAAATACACCGAACTACGTGGTCTCGTTGACAAGTATAATCTCAACACCATTTGTACCTCGGGAAGTTGCCCAAATATGGGTGAATGCTGGGGCGAAGGAACAGCCACTTTCATGATTTTAGGAAACATCTGCACACGTTCATGTGGTTTTTGTGGTGTTAAAACGGGGCGCCCAGAAACGGTCGACTGGGAAGAACCCGAAAAGGTAGCTAATTCAATTCGTATAATGCAAATCAAGCATGCCGTCATTACCTCTGTAGATAGAGATGATTTAAAAGACGGTGGTTCCATTATTTGGGCAGAAACCATCAATGCTATTCGACGCATGAACCCAACCACAACGCTAGAAACCTTGATTCCAGATTTTCAAGGGAATCACCGTAATTTAGACAGGATCATTGCTGTACATCCTGAGGTTGTTTCACACAATATTGAAACTGTGCGAAGGCTCACCCGCGAAGTCCGTATACAAGCAAAGTATGATCAAAGCATAGCCGTTTTAAAATACTTAAAAGAGCAGGGCGTTAATAGAACTAAATCTGGAATAATGCTTGGCCTAGGAGAGAAAGAAGATGAAGTCATTCAAACGCTGCATGATCTCAGAACTGCAGATGTTGATGTTGTCACCATTGGTCAATATTTACAACCTTCCAAAAAGCATTTGGGTGTCAAAGAATTTATTACACCTGAACAATTTGAAAAGTACGAAGCCATTGGAAAAGATCTTGGCTTTCGCCATGTAGAAAGTGGTGCACTAGTTCGTTCCTCCTATAAGGCTCATAAACACATTCATTAATTTAGGCCCATTCCTTTTTTGACTAAGGAATTCAACTTTTCTCCCTCTCCATTTAGAATTTCCATTTCTATTGGCAAATAATAAAGAATTGCTGCATTTAATAGTGGAGAAAGGCGGGTGAAGTCTTTGTGGGTTGTTAATATCATTCTCCCATTACTTTTTGCTAAAATTTGCCTGATATCAGCATCGGTAAAGAAATGATGGTCTTTGTAGGATAAATGCTCAAAAGCTTCAAATTTACCCTTCAGATAATGAGTCAATTGGGAGGGGTCAGCAATACTAGTGACCAATAAAAAAGGAATTTTGGCTAACACACTAAGCGGCAATTGTTTGTTTTTTCCCTGAATTGTGTCTGCATATCGAATCGAAGAGAAAAACAAATGCTGATACTTTTTTGGCTGTAAACGATTTCGAATATCGGCTTGCTGCTCCACTGATAAATTTTTTGGGCATTTGGTGACAATAATGATATCAGAGCGGTCAGCACCTTCGGACAGTTCCCTTAGATTCCCAACTGGAAGTAAAAAATCGTTTGAATAGGGGGAGGAAAAAGTTGTCAATAAAACCATATATGAAGGCTTAACCCAACGATGTTGGTAGCAATCATCCCATAAGAAAACACCATTGATCTGGTTCGAATCATGAGCCATTAGAGCCTCCATGCCTTTCCTTCTATCGTTGCATACCCCTACTCGAATTTCAGGATGTTGCTCTAAAAACATCAAAGGCTCGTCGCCCAGGGTTTTTGCTGTTGATGTTGTATCACCGAGTTGAAATCCTTTGCTAATGCGACCATACCCCCTACTCAATACAGTGATAGGGTATTGGTCTTTAAAAAGGGAAATAAAATAATTGATCGCAACTGATTTTCCGGTTCCTCCTGTAGATAAATTCCCAATTCCTAGCGAGGGAACAGCATAGGTTTTGCTGTTAAAAATCCCAATAGAAAAAAAGAAATTACGAAGGCTTACAATAACCAAATACAGTATAGAGAAAGGAAAGAGTAAATAACGTAGAAAGCCCATGAAAAATTATATCATTACCTTCGTAAAGATAAGTATTCGAAGATTAAATTGTCTTCTATAAAGCAGAGATAAATGAAAATAAGTGCAATTACCCAAATCCTAGAACAATGGGCGCCCCTTGCCTACGCCGAAGAGTTTGACAATGTTGGATTATTGGTTGGGAACAAGGAAAACTATTGTGAAAATGTACTCCTATCACATGATGTTTCTGAGGCTGTGGTTGAAGAAGCGATTTTAAAAAAGTGTCCGTTAATTATCTGTTTTCATCCCATCATATTTAAGGGATTAAAATCATTAACAGGGAAAAACTATGTGGAAAAAACGGTTATAAAAGCGATAGAAAATAAAATAGCCATTTATGCACTCCACACTGCTTTAGACAACCACAAGGAAGGTGTAAGTTATTCTTTGGGGAAAACCATAGGTCTAAAGAACCAACGCATTTTACTTCCCCAAAAAAACACCTTATATCAACTCACCACCTATGTTCCTCCCACACATAAAGAAAAGGTGCTAGAGGCAATGCACACAGCTGGAGCTGGCGCAATTGGGCATTATAGCCAGTGTAGTTTTAGCACGACAGGGGAAGGACAATTTTTGGGCGATGCAGCGTCTAACCCACACCTGGGTGAACAACTAAAATTAACCAAAGTAACTGAAGTTCGCATTCAAGTAATCGTGCCCAAGCACTTGAAAACGGATATCATTAATGCACTACAGCAAAGCCATCCCTATGAATCCGTTGCCTATGAACTAATTGCTGTAGAAAATCTGAATCCTGATATTGGGTTAGGTAGCATAGGGGAATTGGCAAAACCCATGCAGCAACAAGACTTCATGAAGCATCTCAAAAAATCGCTTCACATTCCTGTGTTACGACATAGCCACAGTAAAAAGACTATAATAAAAAAAGTAGCTGTTTTAGGTGGATCTGGAAGTTTTTGTATTGATGCTGCTATTGCGCAGGGAGCAGATGCACTAGTAACGGCCGATTTAAAATATCATGATTTTTACATCCCTGAAAATGAGCTGCTTTTGATCGATGCGGGACATTATGAAACCGAGCACTTCACAAAAAAAATAATCCAAGAGTTTCTTACGAAAAAATTCCCTAATTTTGCATTCACTTTATCAGAAGTTAACACCAATCCAGTAAAGTATTTCTAATTATGGCCAAGAAAAAAGAAATTTCAGTCGAAGAAAAGCTAAGAGCCCTTTATGACTTACAAATAATCGATTCAAGAATTGATGAAATTAGAAATGTTAGAGGAGAATTACCTCTGGAGGTAGAAGATCTTGAAAATGAAATTCAAGGAATGGATGTCAAAATGGAAAAACTCAAAAGCGATCTTGCTGATTTTGATGTTTCCATTAAAGAACACAAACAAAATATCGAACAAGCCAAAGAATTGATCGCCAAATATGCCGACAAGCTAAATAACGTTCGTAACAACCGCGAATACAACTCGATTGTTAAAGAAGAGGAATTCCAAAAACTAGAAATTGAACTAGCTGAAAAGAAAATCAGAGAGATCAAAGCAAAAACGGAACTCAAAAACGAGACCATTACTACCCTTGCTGCTCAAATGGAAGACAAACAAAAACATCTAGACGCCAAAAAAAGCGAATTGGATGAGATCATGAATGAGACGCAAAAAGAAGAAAATCTCCTGCTTGAGCAATCTGAAAAATACGCAGCAAAAATTGAAGAACGTTTAATTAAAGCTTACCAAAGAATTCGTGGTAGCGTTAAAAATGGACTGGCTGTTGTTGCAGTAGAACGCGGCGCTTCGGGTGGATCATTTTTTACTATACCTCCACAAGTACAAATGGAAATTGCTTCCCGCCAAAAAATCATTACAGATGAATACAGTGGTCGTATCCTTGTTGATGGTGCTCTCGCTGACGAAGAAAAAGAAAAAATCTCTTCTCTTATAAGTTCATTATAGAAAGTGACCAATATTTAAAAGAGGTTGTCTGAAAAGTGTAAAAACTGTCAGGCTGAATTTAATTCCGCTTATCAAATGACTGTTTTTCAATGTGTTTAAGCATCTGGATCGAATTCAGATTGATACAATAACATGATTTTTTAGACAGCCTCTTTTTTCGTACCTTGTATTTTAGTAATCCGCCCAATTCCATGGAAAAAGGTCTTCTTATTTTTGGTTGTGTCTTGGTCATTATTCTCTTATTAAATTTTGGTGTAATCCGTTTAATGAATGTAGCCGAAGAAAAAAAATCGCGTTATCGGAAAGTCTTTTGGTATTTCTATGGTAGTATATTTTCCATAAGTGGTGGTGTCAATCTAATTGAAAAAAAATCATTTAACTTTATTTTTCAACTGGCGATCGGAATAGCTATACTTCTATTGAATTTTTTGGGAAAAATAGAAACAAAAAACCCCACTTAAAAAAGTGAGGTTATGATGGTGGGCGCTGAGGGATTCGAACCCCCGACCCCCTCGGTGTAAACGAGGTGCTCTGAACCAACTGAGCTAAGCGCCCCAGCGGGTGCAAATATAATGCTCTTTTTTGTATTACAAAGTGGTTCTTCAAAAATTTATTCCTTAATGCGCGTGATTCAAATTCCCGAATTTAAGTAAGTGTATTAAGCGTTGATTTAAAAACCATAATGTCCTTGATGAAAAGAGCAAATGCCTTCGTAAAGATATCTTCGCTTTTGGCCTTAAAAACATTTTAAAGGATAAAATCCAAAGTAATTAACTTGAATTTTAGATTTTTTTAAAAAAAAATTCTCTTAGTTAGTAATTTTAACATTTTATTGTATTTTAGTAGAAACTATATTAATTAAATTATGAAAAACAAACTATTATTTTACATTACATCATTGATGTTAATGGTGTTTAATTTGAGTTTAGCTCAGTTAACCATTAAGGGTACAGTTAGCGATGACGAAGGGATTCCTCTTCCGGGTGCAACTGTAGTTGTTCAGAATACATCCAATGGTGTTTCGACTGATTTCGATGGACTTTATACAATAACCGCTAATACAGGAGACGTCTTGGTCTTCAGTTTTGTTGGTTATACCGACCAAACTGTTACTGTTGGTTCATCTGACCAAATTGATGTTGTTTTAAACTCTGCTGGTGCTTTAGAAGAAGTAATTGTTACTTCTTTCGGTACATCGACCAAAGAGTCTTTTACAGGTTCCGCAGATGTTGTTACCGCTAAAGACCTTGAGCTAAGGATCGCAACTTCACCAATAGCAGCCCTTGAGGGATCTACCTCAGGAGTTCAATTTCTTGCTGCTACTGGACAACCGGGTGCTTCCCCTAGTATTGTAATTAGAGGTGTTGGAACTTTAAACGGTTCTAATACACCGTTATATGTATTAGATGGAGTTCAATTCGAAGGGGATTTAGCAAGTTTAAACCAAGATGACATTGAGTCATTGACCGTGTTGAAAGATGCTGCATCTACAGCTCTTTATGGTGCTCGAGCAGCAAATGGAGTAGTGATGATTACCACCAAACAAGGGGCAAAAAATACACCCATGAGAGTAAACTTCTCTGTTCAGTCCGGTATCTCCAATGACGCATTAGGACAATACAGTGCAGCTAATCCCCAACAGTATTATGAAATCATGTGGGAAGCTTATAAAAATACACTCAGTGGGTCTCCTGCTGAAAATGCAGCAGAGGCTTCTAGCTCTATTTTTAATCGACTTGGGTACAATCCTTTCAATGTTCCCAATGATCAAATTGTTGATACCAATGGTAACATTAATCCAAATGCCCAAGTGATCTATGAAGGACTTGACTGGTTTGATGCCTTACAAAGAACGGGTGTTCGTAACAATTATAATCTTAATGTTTCTACTGGATCAGATAAAAGTCAAATTTTCTTCTCTGCTTCTTATTTAGACGAAACTGGATACACAATTGAAACAGATTTCGAAAGAATAACTACTCGATTAAATACGACGCTTACTCCTAAATCATGGCTTACATTAGGCGCTAATGTGAGTTTGACACTTGCTGAATCGGCAGGTGCTCAAAGTGGAGGTACAAGTAGTATCGTGAATCCGTTTGCATTTGCTAAAAATATTGGGTCCATTTATCCCGTAACATTGGTTGATGACACTGGTAGCCAAATATTAGACGCTGCAGGAAACGTCATTTACGATGATGGGGAAGGAAATTCTGCATTTGGAATTCAAGCTAGACCCTATAGTCTTGGTCGAAATGCTGTTGCAGAAGCATACTACAACAATTTAATTGATCGAAACAATAATATTGGGGCTCGATTTTTTGGAGAGTTTACAGTTATTCCTGGATTAAAAGTAAAACTGACCTACGGACAGGATATTCAAGATAGTATCTCAAATAGATATGAAAATGCTGAAATTGGAGATGGAGCACCAACGGGTCGCTTTAGTGAAACTAGATTCCGTAGAGTAGTTGAAAACTTTAGTCAGGTCATCAATTACAAAAAATCGCTTAGTGATGTTCATAACTTTAACCTGACATTAGGTCATGAAAGTTTTGATCGAAATTTTTCCAATATGTCTGGTTTTAAAAATACTCAAACTGCCACTGGAATTTATGAATTTGATAATTTCTCTGTGATATCAAGTTTGAGTGGTTATTCTTCTGACAAAAGAACTGAAGGGTTTTTTGGACGTCTCAATTACGACTTCAATGAGAAATACTTCATCAGTGCCTCCGCCCGTCGAGATGGTTCATCTGTATTCAACAAAGATGTTCGCTGGGGTAACTTCTACTCTGTTGGAGCTTCTTGGTTAATCCACAAAGAGGGTTTTATGGATAGTGTGTCTTTTGTAGACAACTTGAAATTACGTGCTTCTTATGGAGAAGTGGGTAATGACAGTCTAGGTAATTTCTATATTTCTCAACCTTTATATGCTCTTTATTCAAATGCTGGTGCACCAGCCTTATACTGGGATAAACTGGGTAATAATGCCCTAACCTGGGAAACAATAGAAAGTTTTGATCTTGCCTTAGAATTCACTTTGTTGAATCGTTTTCTTGACGGTTCTTTGGAATATTACAAAAAGACTTCTTCAGATCTTCTTTACAATTTACCAATTGCACCATCCAATGGATTAAAAGAGAAACCGGATAATGTGGGTACTCTTTTTAACTCAGGTTTAGAACTTGAGTTGACAGGACATTTATTTGATTCTCAGGACTTTTCCTGGGATCTTTCACTACAGGCTTCTACCTTCAAAAATGAAATCACTGAACTTCCTACACCATTTACTAGTGGATCGAAACGTTGGGATGTGGGTAGATCTGTTTTCGATTATTATATATACGACTGGGCAGGTGTAGATCCAGCTAATGGAAACTCACTCTATTATATGTATGAAGATAATGCTGAGGGAGATCAACGTATCCCGGTACTAGCTGCCGATGGATCGCACCAAACTACCAATGACTATCAAGAGGCAGGGCGTGCATATACTGGAGACAGTTCTATTCCAGACTTTATTGGATCAATCCAGAACAGCCTTCGTTACAAGAACCTTAGCTTAAATGTATTGATTACGTTTTCTCAAGGAGGGAAGATCCTAGACGGTGGATACTCTGCCATGATGCATCCAGGAACGTATGGACGCTCTATTCATACAGATGCTTTAAATTCTTGGAAACAACCCGGTGATATTACATCTATTCCTAGACTCGAAAGCGGAAACCCTAATCAGTCTGTAGGTTCTTCTACTAGATTCCTTACAGATGCTTCCTTTGTTTCGTTAAGAAATCTAAACTTATCTTACGATTTAACTGATGTTATTGGAAAACAATTAGCCATTGACAATTTACGCTTATTTGTTTCAGGTGAGAATCTATTTATTAACTCAGCAAGAGAAGGTTTGAACCCTCAATACAACCTAGGTGGTACACCAGCAGGAAATAACTATAACCCAGCAAGAACTATTTCTGCAGGTCTTAATCTAACCTTTTAATCCAACGTGAAAATAAATTCTAAAATTATGTTAAGAAAAACAAACTCAATGTTATTGTTGATCGGTGTATTAACACTAACAGCATGTACAGAAGAATTTTTGGAAACAAAACCAACACAATCAATATCAGCGGCAGATGCACTTGCCTCTGAACAAAATCTAACCCTAGTGCTTAACGGCCTTCACAGGCAGTTAATAGACACCTCTCCTTTATCTGGATCTACAGCAAGAGGAGGTGAACATTATTGGATACCTATGGATGACATGGTAACTGGTTCATTGATCCACTCTGCCAGAGGGAACGGATGGTTCAGAAGTGCATTACAATGGTTAAGACACACTATTGAGACCAGTGGTGATACTGGTCAACTGTGGTATGAACGATATCATTTCATTGCTACTTCAAATGCAATCATCAATCAGGTTGCCGAACTTGGATTAGCACTTACCCCAGAAATAAATAATATTTTAGGCCAAGCATATGCATACAGAGCATGGGCATACCATAAATTAATTACGCATTATGCTAAAGG
>CAJQKN010000157.1 GCA_905478905.1 uncultured Flavobacteriaceae bacterium
AGCTTTTTTGTTTTTAATTTAGTAGAGAAGCTGTAGACTGTTTAATTTCGTTTAAGACAAAGGTACTTTTGATTTGAGCGATATTTGGCAGTGAGGCCAAAACGCCTGAAGAAAATGGATTTTTTTAGTGCTTCATTCAATACTTTAAATGATAAAAATAATTAAACCCCTAGCGAAAATAATTCTTGCTTTAACGGCCTTATTCAGTCTGATGGTTCTGTTTATTTTTTTGCGCTTTGACAAAGCAATACCTGCTGGAGTTCAGGGAGAAGCAGCCGATCGCTTAGCCCATGCAATGCTCGATGAACTGTCCTATGAAAACTATAAAGCGACCGACTTTTTGAGTTGGACATTTAGAGGAAAGCGTAGTTACGAATGGAGTCGAAAAGAAGGGAAATGCATTGTGAGTTGGGAGAAAAACAAGGTGCTTTTAGTATTGGATGATCAACAAAAATCTAAAGTATACATTAATGAGCTTGTATATTCAGGTCCAATGAAAAGTCAGTTAGTTGATCAGGCTCTGGCATACTTTAACAACGATTCCTTTTGGTTGGTCGCTCCATACAAAGTGTTTGATCCAGGGGTTGAGCGAAGGTACATTGAAACCGCAGAGGGGCAAGCTGCACTTTTGGTTAGCTATACCACTGGAGGTTCAACTCCAGGGGACACTTATTTATGGCATTTTGATGCACAAGGAGTTCCAACTTCTTTTCAGTTATGGGTAAATTTGATTCCTATTGGAGGCTTAAGTGCTAGTTGGGAAGATTGGAAGACAACATCGAGCGGTGCTAAAATTGCTTCATTCCATCAAATCTCCTTTTTGGGAATAGAATTAACCGATATTCAAGGGATAAAGTATGACTAAAAAGCTTGCCGTATTTACACAAGGGGTATTAGCAGATTAATTACAGCTATATTTTGCAACAATCAATCCATCTGACTTTCTCACTTCAATTATTTTGTCGTAATCCCTTAGGTGCATATAGGCAAAATTATCACCTGAAATTAATTGATGTTCAAAGTCGTAGTTAAAATTAAAAATAAGATATTCCCCAACACTTGGTTCGAGTAGGGGTCCATTGTGGTAGGCTATATTGTAATTGTTATAGGCGTTTTCGTCGCATAAGAAAGTATAAGAAGCCTCTAAAAGAGTACCCGAAACGGTGGAGGATTTGTAGTTCATGCCCAAGTAAATGGGTCCTGTTTTTGTTGGGTTGAGTTGTACAAAGTTATTGATTTGAATCATTGATGCAGGATTTCCAGCAGCATCAAATAAAGAAGTTTCCGATGCAGGTAGAACAGTAATGACCTCATTTCCGGTAATGTGATTTCCATTCAAAGGTAGTTCCAAGATAAAGGTACTATTGTTGACGATGAGAACACTCAGTGGGGTAGGAGAAGTGAGGTCGGCTGTACTCCCATTTTGAGCTAGCGAAAGCGCAAAGTCAGCTGCTGTCAAAGCTGTTCCGTTGGCATCGGCAAAAACAGCTTCTTGAAAACGAATAGTAATACTTGTGTTATTTTCTACAACACTATTATTAATTATATAGGGATCCGTTTTATCGATCAAATTTACCTTGTTTAAGCCATTGGTTTGAATTCCAGCAACTGTGCCCGCACAATTGAAAATAGATTGTGGAGATGTGACGGGTGTCACAGTAACCACTTCATCGCCTGTTGGAGTCCCAACCAAGCTAAAGGTAATTTGATAGGTTATTTTTGCAGCACTGTTATCCATGGGCGTACCATCGTCCCAGTACCAACCACCTGAGGGTTCAGAAAAATCGGCAGCATTTTCATCTTGAGATAGCCCAATCCAAGTATTTGCCACTCCATTGGTATTGGCAAAACCACCAACTTCTCCGTCAGGCGGCACAAAATATTCGTATTCTTCCACAGAATTATATACCAATAAATCACCCCCAGCGGCCTGGGCTTGTGCTTTTTGACTGGTCCAAGATCCTGTTGTGTTAGAACGATAATAGGTGTGGGCACATTCTGAACCAACTGGCCAAGCTGTTATATAGGTATAGCCAGGAATGATTTGTTCTAAGGGATTAATCAATTCCAATACGCCGGGGAGACTTCGGGAGTTATTCAAGTCGTTTAATTTTCCATTTGTGGTGTGCTGAGCATAATTTTCATTTCCTGCATTATTAGGTTCACCATCGTTCCATTTGGGTACAAAATCATAATTTCCAAGTTTGGTAATTGTTGTAGGAATATAGGATCCTAAGGTTGCTTCCCCCCCACTTAAGCTTAGGATAAAATCAGTCACCTCGATACAGGTTAGGGTGCTACAACTTGAATTTGAGTAGATTTCTTCATCAAATACGATATTTATTTTAAGATTATCATTAGAAATTGAACTGCCTGTAATGGCCTCATATTGCGCGCATAAAGAGGAAGAAAAAAGAAGAAATGTGACTAAAATAAAATAGTTTAGCTTGTAAATCATTCGAAATAACGTAATTATTTCTGGTCTTAAAGACCAGAAATTCATCTTATAAATATAGCTAAAACAGATTGAATGAATAGCTCCTAGCAAAAGCAATCTCATTTTTATACATTTAGGAATAATAAATCAAACCATAAATGAAATTATCTGACTGGAAAAGTAAAGGCGTTTATCTCACGTTTAACGAGCATCAAATATTTACAGTTGATGAGGGTAGTGGAGAGTTTTTACTCTTGATACATGGTTTTCCAACAGCCTCCTGGGATTGGTCAAAAATGTGGCCTGGTTTAATCGAAGACTATCGTGTACTTACTTTAGATATGCTTGGCTTTGGTTTTTCGGACAAGCCAAGAAATCATTCGTATAGCATTGCCGAACAAGCCGACTGTATTGAACATTTTTTAGCAGAAAAAGGAATTGACAATATTCATCTATTATGCCACGACTATGGTGACACGGTAGCCCAAGAGTTGCTTGCTCGTTACCAAACAAAATCCTTTACTAGACATTCCTCTTTAATCCTTGAGTCAATTTGCTTTTTGAATGGCGGATTATTTCCTGAAACCCATCAGCCTTTGTTGATACAAAAAATCCTGATGTCTCCTCTTGGGTTTTTAGTAGGCCGCTTGTTTAATCGTGCCAAATTGAAGAAAAATTTCAATCAAATCTTTGGTCCTTACACCCAACCATCGGAGGAGGAATTGACAACTTTCTGGACATTGATTTCAGCCAATGGGGGAAGATATGTTTTTCATTTGTTGATCCGGTATATGCAAGAGCGCAAAGACAATAGAGAACGATGGGTGGGTGCACTTGAAAAAGCTGAAATTCCTTTACGACTAATCGACGGGGTATATGATCCAATTTCTGGGCAAAATATGGTTGATCGTTACCGAGAAATAATTCCTCAGCCTGATGTGGTTGAGTTGAAAGATATTGGCCATTTCCCTTTGGTTGAGGCGCCAAAATGCGTATTGGAACACTACACTTCTTTTAGGTCAAAACGATAATCGAAGGTGTGTTTAGAGGGTCGTAAAAAGGTTACAACAAATGGTAAAAGGTTTAAGAAAGGGGTTTCTTTTTAAGTAGTTCAATATGATCTTCTAAAAGCAGGATGACTTTACGTTTATATAAAAAGCCAACCGCTTTTTTGAATGCTTTTTTACTCATATTCAGTGTAGTTCGAATTTCTTTTGGACTACTTTTATCTGTGAGGTATAAAGTGTTTTTCTTCTTTAAGTAGTTGAGCAAGGTGTCGCAATCTGGATCAATGGCATTTTTAAAGCCTTGCGGACGAAGACTCACGTCTATTTTCCCATCTTCTCGAATAAACTTAATGTATCCCTTAACTTCATCTCCGTTTTCAAGGGGTTGGTAGACGTCATTTTTAAAAACCAAACCTTCGTTTTCGTCGTCAATTTGCACTACATAACCTAACTGAGTGCTACGTACAACAATTAAGGCCACTTGGTCGCCTATTTGATATTCCATGGAGAGATATATTAAGAACGCAAAGGTAGGGTAAAATAGTTGAAAGATTACGAAATTATATGCTTGCTAAGATGATCTAATATGTAATTTTACAAAAAAATAAGTTTGCTATGGATCCAAAAAAATTAAGGGAAGTTGCCGGTTGCTTTCCTACTGGAGTAACAATTGTTAGTTGTATTAATCCAGTGGGCGATATCCATGGAATGACTGCTAGTTCTTTTTTGTCTGTTTCGTTGTCTCCTGCCTTAGTTTTATTTTCGGTTATGAATGAAAATCAACTGGCGGGCTATTTAAAAGAAGGAATGCCAATGGGAATCAGTATTTTATCTGAAAAAATGGAGGCAGTTAGTAACCACTTTGCAAAAATCAAGCTGATGGAGCAGTCGCCTGTTTTTTCCATTAAAGCTGAAGCACCTGTTTTAGAAGATTCTCAAGGCTGGTATTCCACCAAAGTGGAGCAGCTTATTCCAGCGGGAGATCACCTATTGGTAATTTGTCGTGTTGTAGATTTGGCGGCTAGAACGGAAGAAAACCCCCTGGTGTACTTCAAGGGGTATAAGAAAATTGCTTCCTCTTAAAAAAGTTATCCTTTTTGAGTATATTGTAAAACTAAATCGAACCTATGATATACAAAGACTTTACTGATTTTAAATCGGCAAAGGGAACTACATTTAACCCTACGAAATGGCTTACAGTAACCCAAGAAATGATCGATCATTTTGCCAATGCAACCCATGACCATCAATGGATTCATGTTGATCAAAAAAGAGCCGCAGAAGAATCACCATTTAAAAAGACCATTGCCCATGGATTTTTATCCCTAGGCTTGATTACAACATTTTTAGCTGAATCAGTACAAGTAACTTCACTAAAGATGGGATTTAATTATGGGATTGACTCTGTTCGTTTCCCACATCCTGTTGTCGAAGGAGCTGCACTAAGAGGAGTAGTGAGCGTTGAAACAATCGAAGAGCAGAAGTTTGGGGGGCTTAAAATCATCTGGGATATTACAGTAGAAATCAAAGGAGTTAAAAAGCCTGCATGCGTGGCAAAAATGACAACAATCGCTTATGAATAAATCTTTGCCCTGGGGAAAAGACACCATAGTTGAAGCAATTGCTACTCATCACAATGCTTTTGTGTCTAGCATTGAAAGCCTAGATGCAGCAACATTTGAGTTTTCATGGATGAATAAATGGACCCCCGGACAACAATTGAATCATATCAGAAAATCCATTAATCCAGTTGTGCTTGCTTTTTGGATTCCGCGCTTTGTGTTGAAATATCAATTTGGATTGACTAATCGACCTTCAAGGACTTACCAAGAGTTGGTAGACCGTTATTTAAAGGTATTGGAGAATAATAAAGCCATTGCTCCCAAACGGTTTGCTCCCAAAAAAATTGATTTTTCTGCCCGCGAAAAAGAGTTCAATGCCTATAAGAAGTCGGTTCAACGCTTGCTTGCATTGGCAGAAAAATGTCCCGAAAAAGACCTGGATTTATATGTGATTCCCCACCCATTGATTGGTAAGCTGACACTAAGAGAAATGTTGTTTTTCTGTGTGTATCATGTCCAACATCACAATAAACTAACACAGGAGATAATTAAAAACCAATAGCAACATTGAATAAAATAAACTATCTTTACAGCAAAATATTTCCCTCATGGGACACAATGTTGTGTTGCTTGTACGTAAATGTACAAGAGGTTTGTAGAAACCAGTGAAGAGCTTTCCATTACATTGGAGGGCTTTTTTTTATGTTTAAAAGAAATATGGAAAAACAAAAAATTATTGGAAGTGAAGAATGGTGTTCCTTTGAAAAGTTGCAAATACCTGCCATAAAAGCACGAATAGATTCAGGCGCAAAAACATCTTCGATACAGGCTTCAAATATAAAACGAGTTGTAAGACAAGGTGTTGCTTGGGTAGATTTTGAAGTAAATCCAGTGCAAGACAATCGAAGTGTAACGGTTCACTGTTCTGCAAAAATTGTTGACACACGCAACATAAAAAGTTCTTCAGGCAATACGCAAAAGCGCTACGTCATTAGAACACCCATGAATATTGGAGGACAAACCTTTGAGATAGAGCTTACACTTGCCAATCGTGATTCTATGGAATACCGAATGTTGTTGGGAAGAGAGGCCATGGATAATCGTTTCTTGGTTGATCCGTCCAAAAATTTTCTTGCTGGAGATTATGACGATCCAACGTTCCATGATTTTTACAAGCATTTGTACCAGGAAAAATCTGGATTGCGCATTGCGCTTTTGGCGACCAATCCAAATTTGTACAGCAACAAACGTTTGATTGAAGCTGCAGAGGCAAGAGGTCATGAGATACAGTTTTTAAACATCCAATATTGCTATATGCGTTTGGATGCACAAACCCCCGAAGTGAGATATAGGGGAGGAAAAATACTTCAAAATGTTGATGCAGTGATACCGCGTATCCGTCCAAGCATGACATTTTACGGTTGTGCTTTATTAAGGCAGTTTGATTCTTTGGGAACCTATTGTTTAAACTCATCCTCTGCCATTACGGAATCGAGGGACAAGTTATTTTCTTCCCAGCTTTTTTCCAAGAATGGAATCCAAATACCCGTTACAGGTTTTGCAAAATCTCCATTAGAAACAAAAGATTTAATCGACATGGTTGGAGGTTCTCCCCTTATCATTAAATTACTG
The DNA here is from genome assembly GCA_905478905.1 of uncultured Flavobacteriaceae bacterium. Taxonomy (GTDB): domain Bacteria; phylum Bacteroidota; class Bacteroidia; order Flavobacteriales; family Flavobacteriaceae; genus Arcticimaribacter. The sequence continues at coordinate 6,639 of CAJQKN010000157.1, forward strand.
GAAAGTACCCAAGGGAAAGGGGTTGTTTCTGCAGAAACCAATAAAGCTGCCGAAAGTGTAATTAATGCTTTTAAAAGCTTACAAGCAAATATCTTGGTCCAAGAGTTCATCAAAGAAGCTGAGGGAAAAGATATCCGATGTTTTGTGGTCGATGGGAAAGTTGTTGCTTCGATCATGCGCGTGGCTCCCAAGGGAGAATTTAGATCAAACATTCACCAAGGGGGAACAGCCCATACCGTAAAAATAACAGGAGAAGAACGCCGTCTGGCTATCAAGGCTTCTAAAATTTTAAACCTAGATGTTGCAGGAGTTGACATCATTCGATCCAATAAAGGCCCTCTATTGCTAGAGGTTAATTCTTCCCCTGGATTAGAAGGAATAGAAAATGCAACTGGGAAAGACATTGCCAATGCAATTATTATGGCAATTGAGAAAAAATTAAAATACGTGCTCAAAGACTAAGCCCTTCTTAAGATCGAGCTTCTTTAGCCAATATCTTCTTGTTTTATTAAATTAAAGGCAACCTAGCATTTTCTTTTTTAGCGTATCAGCTATGTAGGATGGCATACAAAGTGAAGTTCTGTTTTAACGTTAGAACAGAAGAATCCCATTAAGTTTTTTAGTTTTATCAATCTTTTTCTTCAGACCCTCTTTCTCTTTCTACTTCATCCCTTCCAGCAAATTAGTTCTCAATTAATTTAGCAAAGCTTGTTTTGCTTGATAAGCAATAAAAGGTGGGAGCC
>CAJQKN010000158.1 GCA_905478905.1 uncultured Flavobacteriaceae bacterium
AGGTCCAGACGGTACTACATTAAAACCATAATCATTCGATAATGCTAATCTAGCTAATCTACTTCCTATTCCCTGCTTATTTGATGGATGAATATTATTAAAGTTTCCAATATCCATTGTTACAACCATTCCTGTATTATTTGTTTTTAATGAATGTCTTTGCGCTTCTCTTAACTCTTGAGATTTGTCCATTGAACTGTCCTTGTTAATGTTATATTGGAATGGTGCGATTTGAACATAATAAAAAGGGAAATCATAATTCCATTTCTTCCTCCAGTCCTTGATCATTGCTGGAAACAGATTCTTATATTGATCTGCTCTCCCAACATTTGATTCCCCCTGATACCATATGACCCCCTTTATGGTGTATGGAATTAAAGGATTTATCATTCCATTATAAAGCACTGTAGGAACTCCTGGATTTAATTTAATTGTTTTAATTCTTGAGGTGAAATCTATTTTATCAATTCCATACAGGTAAATCCTATTGTTATAAATCTCTGCCAAGATCTTATACTTCCAATCACCATTTAGGGAGATTTTAATATCATTATTACTGAGTGTCATTGGCCCAATTACTTCGCCAATACCTTCTGCATCAATAGCTCTTATTGCTATTGTATTTTCCCCTTTGTTTAGGATTGACTTGGATACTTTAAATTCTCTTTTTTTATTCCAATATCCCATGCCTGTTAAACCTCCTATTTTGTGGCCATTCACATAAGTCTCATCCATGTCATCAATGGCACCAATAGTTAAGGTGTAATCAGAATCTAAATTATCGATGAAGACGTTTTTACGAAACCAAACTACGCCATCAAATTCTCCCCCCTTTATTTGATTATCATATCTTCCTGGTAATTGAATTTCACCCCAGTCACTGTCTTTGCCATTTGTTTCAAGGATTAAACTGTCTGATAAGTTCAAATCAACCCATTGTTTATCTGTTTTAGGAACCCCTATGGTTTTAAATTGATCAAACCAGGCTAATTCATTTTTGAAGAGACTAGAGGTATTAATTGATTGGATCATGCTTTTAAATTCCTCAAATGTGTCGATAGTCATTTTGCTGGTCCAAGATTCAGCAGGTGTTCCTCCCCAACTTGAATTAATAATCCCAATGGGTACTTGTAAGTTTTTATATAATTCTTTAGCAAAAAAATAGGCTGAAGCACTAAAATTTTTGGTTTCATTTGGGCTTGAAATTTTCCAGCTTCCACTTACAGAATCTAAAGGGCTTAATGAAATTTGCTTTTCTACATTAAACATCCTAATTTTTGGGTTTGCTGATTTTGCAATCTCTTCATCAGCATTATTTATGATATCATTTGGGGGCCAACCCATTAATGTCATTTCCATATTAGATTGACCTGAAGCCAGCCAAACTTCTCCTACCATAACATCGTTTAAGATTATGTTCTGATGGATAGATTTTATTTCAATTTGGAAGGGACCACCAGCAGATGGTGTTTCAAGTGAAACATTCCAATCGCCATTTTCATTAACGATTGTTTTAGATTCCTTCCCCCAGCTACTCAAAATAGTAATCTTGTTATTTGGTTTATCTCTTCCCCAAAATTTCACATTTGACTTTTGCTGTAATACCATGTGATCGGAAAAAAGTGCCGTAAGTTGAAGAGAGGTTGTGTCTTTTTTTGCTTGAAAAGCAAAAATGGGCAAGAAAAATAAAACATGAATTATACTAAAAAATGGTTTTTTCTTCATTCGTTAAAATTAAGTTTTTATAGTTGTGGTTTCACTTGAATAAATTTCTATAATTGCTTACTCACTTTATGAGAATAATACCCATATACAGCAATTATAACAAAACAAGTGATGGGTAAAATAAAAGAAAAGTTGACCTCAGATACACCCATAATTAGTGTGTCTGCTACTCCATCTCCCCCTGCATCAATTATGTATCCTTGCAGCATTGGCAACAATGCGCCGCCAACAATGGCCATTACTAATCCCGCTGAGCCTACTTTTGATTCCTCTTCTGTTAAGTCAAATAGAGCAATTCCATATATTGTTGGAAACATGATGGACATCCAAAAAGAAATACTGACCAAGAAATAAAGCCCTGTAATATCTTGAATAAAAATTGTTCCTGTGACTGAAATTACAGCAAATATAGCCGAAAACATTAACAGCTTACCTGGGCTAATATATCGTAACATTGGGGTTCCAATAAATCGTCCAATTGTAAATAAAATAAATGCTATTAATTGAAATCTAAATACATCTATTTTTAAATATTCTGCGTCATTCTTTTGCGTTAATTCAATCCCCTCAGCATACTGATAAATATAAGTCCAGGTCATTATTTGAGCACCAACATATAGTATTTGGGATATCACGCCAAAAGTATATTTTTTGTTTTTCAATAATTTATTTAAAATGTCTTTAAATTTTGGGTTGTCATCATCAATCTTGATTTGTGGCATTTTAATTGAAATAAACAACACAAAAAACACTAAAATTAATAAGCCCAAAACAACATAGGGATCTCTAACTACTGCTAGATCAGAAACTCTAATTGCAGCTCTTCTGGTTTCATCTAAAGAACTAAAATCTAAAATATCATCAGATAAAATATTGTCATAAACAAAATACTTAGCTACCAACAATCCCGCAATTAATCCAACTGGATTGAGCGATTGAGCTAAATTTAAACGCTGAGTAGCTGTTTTTTTTTCGCCCATCGCTAAAATATATGGGTTTGCAGCTGTTTCAAGAAAAGCAAGACCAAAAGTCAAAACATAAAGACCCAAACAAAAAAACCAAAATTGCTCTGTTATCGCAGCAGGATAAAACAATAATGCCCCTACAGCATATAGCCCAAGTCCAATAATAATTCCTGTTTTATATGAATATTTCCGCATTAATAATGATGCCGGTAATGCCATGCAAAAATAACCTCCATAGAATGCCATTTGAACCCAAGAAGCTTGAAAATTGGATAGTTCTAATACTTTTTTAAAAACATTAACCATCGGGTCTGTAACTGCGTTAGCAAACCCCCACAAAGCAAAGAGTAAGGAGACTAAAGTAAAGGGTATTAGCAATTGTTTTGGAACGATTGATTCTTTTTTAAAAAGGGTCTGTTTGGTAAAACTTATGATTCTATTTTTTGTTTTCATTACTGACTGGAATAATCGATTAAAGTGAATTCAATAAAAATTTATTGTGGCGTTTTACTCATTGAGTAAGGTTTAGCCCCATCACTTTTATCTGAGTTTAAATTTGGGGTATCCGTCATTTTTAGTGAAAACAAATCACCATTCATGATGTCCTCATAAGAAATATAATTCAACTTATATTCTTCATTGTTTTTATAGATTGAATTTATATAGACATTATCAAATGTGTTGTTTTCTGCATTTACCTCAAAGGTGTTTCCATTTTCAAGGTGAAGCTTAACGTTGGGAAACAATGGACTACCAATGGCATATTGTCCTGTACCTGGAGTCACAGGATAAAATCCAATAGCAGAAAAAACATACCAGGCAGATGTCTGACCATTGTCTTCATCTCCGCACAATCCGTCTGGATTAGGAGAATATAATTTGTTCATGATATCTCTTGCAAGCATTTGCGTTTTCCATGGCTGATCGAGCCAATTGTATAAATAGATCGCATGCTGAACGGGTTGATTTCCATGAGCATATTGTCCCATATCACTTACAACCATTTCAGTTATTTCATGTATTTGTTGACCATAGTAGGAATAATCAAATGTTGGTGGTGCAGTAAATACCTCATCCAATCGATTTCTCATTTTTTCTATCCCTCCAAACGATTCTGCTAATCCGAGAGGATCATGAAACACGCACCATGTCCAATGCCATGATGACCCTTCAGTGAAAGCATCTCCCCATTTATCGGGCGTAAAATCTTTATCCCAAGATCCATCTTTGTTTTTACCTCGCATAAAGCCTATCTCAGCATCAAATAAATTCTTGTAGTTTAAGCTTCTTTTCGCAAATAGATTAATTTCATCTTTGGGTTTCTTTAATGCAGTTGCAAGTTCCGCTATTGCCCAATCTGCATAAGCATATTCTAAGGTTCTGGCTGCATTTTCATTTACTCCCACATCATAAGGAATATAGCCCAAGGAATTGTAGTATTTGGCTCCAAAACGCCCCACTGAATTAATAGGTCCTTTAGATTTGGTATTCTTTATGATTGCTTCATAGAGTGTTTCAATATCATAACCACGAATGCCTCTTAGGTAAGCATCTGCAATATTTATGGCAGAATTTGACCCTACCATACTATCTCTATGACCAGGACTTGCCCATTCTGGCAGCCAACCACTTTCTTTATATGTATTAACAAGGCCTTGCATGACTTGACTTAAAAACTCAGGGTACATAATGGTAAAAAAAGGAAAAACAGCTCTGAAAGTGTCCCAAAATCCATTATCTGTAAACATATAGCCAGGAAGTACTTTACCATTGTATGGACTGTAGTGGATTATATTTTCATTGGAATCTAATTCGTAAAATTTCCTAGGAAATAATAAAACTCGATATAAAGCGGTGTAAAATGTTCTCAATTGCTCGGTTGTTCCTCCCTGAATTTCAACTTTATTTAATTCACTATTCCATGCGTGTTCTGCTTTAGCTTTCGTTTGCTCAAAAGTATCCGTATTAATTTCTCTCTTTAAATTAATCTCGGCCTGTTCTAGGCTAATAAAGGATGAAGCTACTTTGGCTGTAATTTTTTCATTTTCACTTGTTTTAAAACTCAGCACAGCACCAACATGGTATCCTTCAGCAGCCAATTCAGATGATAAATTTTCGTTATTCAAATTCTCAGCCTCATTAATATTCCATGTTTGCGTATTCTCAAAATCTTTATCAAAATAAATCACAAAATAATTGTGGAAGTTATCTGGTACCCCTCCACTGTTATTTCTACAATAACCAACAATTTTTCTTTCTTCGGGATATACTTTTACCATCGATCCTTTGAAAAAACCATCAATTAAGACATGAGCTTCGTCACTTTTTGGAAATGTAAATTGAAATTGAGCTCCTCGCTCAGTAGGAGTTATTTCTGTGGTAATATCAAAATCAGCGAGGTACACTTTGTAATAGTGTGGTTTACTAATTTCCGCTTTATGAGAATACCATGAAGCACGCTCATCTTCATTTAATTTGATTTGACCTGTTTCAGGAAACAAGGAGAAGGCGGCATAGTCATTAATCCAAGGACTAGGTTGATGCGTTTGTTTAAACCCTCTAATTTTATATGCATCATAGGTATAACCCCAGCCGTCGCCCATTTTACCAGTTTGTGGAGTCCAAAAATTCATCCCCCAAGGTTTCGCAACTGCTGGATAGGTATTCCCATTGGAAAACACAAACTCAGAGTCTGATCCAACTAAAGGATTTACCAAATCTACAAGCTTAGCAATTTTATCAGGATTGTTTTGAGCTTGAAGAATTGTATTCGTTGTGATTAAAATCAATATTAATAATATAAAATTATCTTTTTTCATTTATCAACTTTTAATGGTATTTGAAATTTATTTTAATAGTGAATTTGTTTTACTAGTAAACAATTGACTTTGGACGATCTTCACTTTTTCTAGCAAATTCCTTATTTGGTTTTGGCCCCATCACAAAACTTAATATCCCTCCTTCAGTTATATTCTTATGAGTGATAAATGATTTACTGTAAGGATTGCCGTTTAGTTTTACAGATTGTATGTAAATGTTTTCCGCTCCATTATTTTCAGTTTCCACAACAAACTTTTTACCCATCGGTAATTCGATAGTAGCAGAATCAAATAAAGGTCTTCCAAAAACATAGGCTCCATTAGAGGGATTAACAGAATAAATCCCAATGGATGACAATACGTACCAAGCAGACATTTGCCCACAATCTTCATTGCCGCTTAAGCCGTCTGGCTGATCTCTATATAATTCATTCAAAATATAATCTACTTTATCCGCTATTTTATACTGCTCCCCTGCATAGGCATATAGATATGCGGTACTGTGGCTAGGTTCATTCCCATGAGCGTATTGACCTATCATTCCAGTAATATCTATTGAAGCACCTTCTCCTAGGTCAGAAGACCTGTTAAATAATTCATCTAATTTTTCAACAAATGGTTTGTCACCACCCAATAGATCAATTAACCCTTCTGGATCTTGGGGTACCATCCACAAATATTGCCAAGCATTGCCTTCACAATAGTCATTCACACGATGTAAAGCAGATACTGGATCAAAAGGAGTTCTCCAACTACCGTCCGATAATTTTCCTCGCATAAACCTAGTTTCTTCATCAAAATATTGCTGATACGCTTTGGCTCTTTTTCCAAAATAGGCAGCGTCTTCTTTCTTGCCTAATTTTTCAGCAAGTTTAGATATTCCCCAATCACTAATTGCATATTCCATAGCACTTGCCACTGACTCTGCACCGTAATCGGCGGGGATATAACCATATTGCATTAAATCCTTTACACCAGGTTCAAAGTCACCCATTGCAGTGGTTTTTACTGCTTCATATGCTTTTTCTAAATCAATCCCTTCAAACCCTTTTAAACAGGCATCAACAATAACAGGAATGGCACTATAACCCGGCATTGTATTGGTTTCATTGCCTCGTAAATGCCATACAGGTAATTTCCCCTGTTGCTCGAAAATTAGCAGCATTGAATTTACCATATCGCTTACACGTTCCGGTTGTGTTATTGTATATAATGGATGGGCTGCTCTATAAGTATCCCACAAAGAAAACAGCGTATAATTTGTAAATCCTGGATCTGAATATACTTTTTTATCGGTCCCTCGATATTCCCCATTTACATCATTATATAAATTTGGCGCTATCATGGTATGGAACATTGCCGTGTAAAAAATTCGCTTCTTCGTTAGATCTGAAGTCTCGATTTTAACCTTGGAAAGTTCCTTGTTCCATTTTTTTTCTGCATTTGATACTATTTCATCAAAATCCCAATGAGGTATTTCGGCGTTTATGTTTTCTAAAGCATTTATCGAACTAACGGGAGAGACACCCATTTTAATGATAACCTCTTCGTTTTTTATAGTTTTAAACTCCAAGAATCCTTTAGAGTAAACACCTTTCGTTTCATCACCTTCAACTTTCTCATTGCCTTCATATAAAATAAAATCAGAAATAGGTTTAGAAGAAACTAGTGTAAAGTATTCTCTTTGGTCTTCTGCCCAACCCTTCGAAAAACGATACCCTTCAATTGTGGTTTCATTTATTTGGTGGATATAGGTTTCTACTGAGGTGTCGGAATTTCCCTCACTTAAATCAAGAATGATTCTTGCCTCTTCGGATTCTGGAAATGTGTATCTGTGCATACCTACCCTTTCAGAAGCAGTTAATTCAACTTTGACCTCATAATCGTCAAGATGTACACTATAATAGCCTGGTTTAGCTACTTCCGTCTCCTTTCTGTAGAATGATGCATAGGCTTCTTCAGGTTTTTCTTTACCATGAATCAAATACCATGATTTTTCGACATCCCCAAGAAATTTGTTTTGCGTTGCTCCACTCCATGTTTTTCGTTCTCCAGTGGTTGGCATTAGTATAAGTTCTCCTAAATCTGTAACTCCTGTTCCACTGAGGTTTAAATGCGTAAACCCTTTTACAATAGAATCCGTATAATTGTAGGAAGAAGACCAATCCCAGCCTTTATAAAAATTACTGGGTCCAAGCTGAACACCTCCAAAAGGAACATTGGCGCCAACAAATACGTGACCATGACCCCCAGATCCAATAAAGGGATCCACAAACTGGGTGAAATTATTTATTTTTTGATTTTGACAAGAACCTAATACTACTATTGAAATGAGAACGATTAGACTTGTTTTTCTTAATTTGATTGAGTTCATAGGTGAAAATTATGTTTTTAAAAATCTTAGTGGTTTGAAATTATTTCTGGGCTTCCTTTGGGAATTCTTATGTTCAGAACCATTTCTTGAACCTCTAGTGGTGGGGCGGCAGTAAATTGACAAACCAATAGAGATACAATGAAATTTATGATCATGGCAACAGTTCCAAATCCTTCTGGAGAGATTCCAAACCACCATTGGGAAGAAGGTGGGGTTTCTCCCAACCATCCTAATTTAAACTTGGCCATATAAAACAACATGAGTGAAATTCCCACAATCATTCCTGAAATCGCTCCTTCTTTGTTCATTCTCTTATAAAAAATTCCTAAAACAATGGTTGGAAAGAATGAAGCAGCTGCTAATCCAAAAGCTAATGCCACCACTGCAGCAACAAATCCTGGTGGATTAATACCAAAATAACCCGCAACACACACGGCCACTACAGCAGATAATCTAGCTGCAATAAGTTCTCTTTTTTCAGAAATAGTTGGTAGGAAAATCTTCTTGATTAAATCATGAGAGACAGAGGCAGAAATTACAAGAAGTAGGCCGGCTGCTGTAGACAAAGCTGCTGCCAAACTACCTGCAGCTACAAGGGCAATAACCCATGCGGGTAAATTGGCAATTTCAGGATTGGCCAATACCATAATATCTCTATCTACCTTTAACTCATTAATTTGAGCATCTGCAACATATTGTATATTCCCGTCTTGGTTTTTGTCTTCAAAGGTTAATAGCCCTGTTTTCTCCCAGTTCTTAAACCATTCGGGCATACTTATATAAGGCTTATCACTTACCGTTTCAATTAAATTTACCCTAGCAAATACAGCTACTGCAGGCGCAGTTGTGTATAAAATAGCGATTAATAATAAGGCCAATCCAGCAGATTTTCTTGCGTCTTTTACTTTCTTCACTGTAAAGAATCTTACAATTACATGAGGTAATCCAGACGTGCCCGCCATTAGGGCTAGTGTAATGGCAAAAATATCTACCTTGTTTTTAGCACCACTGGTATACTCATTAAATCCAAGCTCTGTTGAGAGACCATTTAGTTTTTCTAATAAATAGACATCAGAACCATCATTCAAAGTGCTCGACATTCCTAATTGAGGAATTGGGTTGCCTGTCATTTGAATAGAAATAAAAATAGCGGGGACCATGAAAGCAAAAATAAGGACACAATACTGTGCAACTTGGGTATAGGTAATGCCCTTCATCCCACCAAGCACAGCGTAAAACAGCACTATAATCATCCCTATAATAACACCAGTATTAATGTCAACTTCTAAGAATCTAGAAAAGACCACACCTACCCCACGCATCTGACCAGCTACATAGGTAAATGAAACCAACAAGGCACAGATCACCGCAACAATTCTTGCCGTATCTGAATAATACCTGTCTCCAATAAAATCTGGTACAGTAAATTTTCCAAACTTCCTTAAATAAGGTGCTAAGAGCAATGCTAAAAGTACATAACCTCCCGTCCAACCCATGAGGTAAACAGAACCATCATAACCTGTAAAAGAAATAATTCCCGCCATGGAGATAAAAGAAGCTGCTGACATCCAATCTGCAGCTGTAGCCATTCCATTAGCAAGCGGAGAAACCCCACCACCCGCAACATAAAAATCTTTGGTTGAACCCGCTCTTGACCAAATGGCAATGCCAATATAGAGTGCAAAAGTTATTCCTACTATTAAATATGTCCACACTTGAACACTCATATCGTTAGTGAATTAGGGAGTTTAATCATCAAATCCATATTTTTTGTCTAGGTTATTCATAAGTCGTACGTATACAAAAATCAGTACCACAAAAATGTAAATCGAACCCTGTTGAGCAAACCAAAACCCTAAAGGAAATCCACCAAGATTTATTTGATTTAATTGATCAACAAGTAAAATTCCAAAACCATAAGAGCATAAAAACCAAACGGACAAAAGAATCGCGAGGTATTTTAAATTTGTATTCCAGTATGCTTTCTGGGAATAATTTTGCTTCATAAAAAATTTAGTTCGTTATGGTTTTTAACTTTTGATAACTAGGTGATAGGGTATTTACTCCCCATGATTCATTGATTTTTTTTGAGGTATTGTATTTAAGGGATCCACCATTTTTGATGTCTTTCCAGTCAATCCAGGGCGTTTTTATTTTTTCCCCATTTAATTTTAATGATTTGATGTAGGGTGTTTCTGTTGATCCACCGCTAATGATAAATTTTCCATTTGGAAAATCGATAGATACCTCATCAAATTGTGGAGAACTTACTGAAAAACCAGCCACTCCAGGAATCATAGGGTATAGTCCAATGGAAGCAAAAACATACCATGCGCCCATTGTACCTAAATCCTCATTTCCAGGCAATCCAGTTGCTTTATCTGTATACATCTCATTTAAGATTCTGTGAATCACTTCAGATGTTTTGTATGGAGCATCTGTCCAATTATATATCCATGGTACTTGAAAATCTGGTTCATTTCCTGCTGCAAACCAATCTTCGTCATATTTAGCGTCTAAACGTTCAAATAATTTATCCAATCGTTTAACGGCCATCTTTGATCCACCAATAGTGTCAATCAAGCCCTTTAAATTGTGAGGAACCATCCAAAAATAATTTTTATGGGTTGCTTCGTTCCAATCTTTTGTGAGGTCTTTCCAATTACCATTAGCGTCTTTAGAATTGAGCCACTTGTTTTTTGAATTATAAATGTTCTTCCAATTTTGGGAGCGATTAATAAAGTATTCTGCATCTTTTTTATTTCCCAATGCTTTTAGCGCAAATTGACCAATTGCAAAATCAGAGGATGTGTATTCCAACATCATTGATGCCTTGGTGAATCCCATACTCATGTATTGCTTTAAATAAGGTCGTATCTCTCTGTTTTGTGAATATGAATAGGGGATGGTTGCTCCACTGTTCATGAATTGGTATGCCTTTTTTAAATCGAAATTTGTAGCACCAAAAACATAGGAATTGGCAATTAAGGTAGGTGTTGGATCACCATGCATAATACCCGTTTCTATATTCGCCAAAATCCAACGACCAAATCCTCCACTTTGCTCTGCAAAATTCACTAGAGATTGCATCATGTCACTACTTTCATCAGGATATAACATCGCCAACAATTGAGCTTGGGTTCTATAGGTATCCCAAACACTAAACGAACTGTATTGCTCAGAATTTTTGGATTTATGAATTTTAAAATCTGCACCCATATATTCCCCGTTTTCATCACTTACTATGTTGGGATGAATAAGGGCATGATATAAATGGGTGTAAAATTGTGTTCTTCGTTCCTTATTGGAGGTAGTAATTGAGATTTTTGACAAACTACTGTCCCAAGCTTTTTCGGCCTTTTCTTTATAGCTGGAGAAACCTCCCTCCAGAGAATTTGACCTTAGGTTTTCTTTTGCATTTTCAATTGAAACATATGAAACCGCAATTCTATAATTCACTTCTTTATCGGTATCAAAGGTAAAATAAGCGCCAGAGCTTGAACCAAAGGCCTGGTGTGAGCTTTTTAAAATTTTATCTTTAATCCATGTCCCTTTTTCACTAGACGGTCTGTCGAATTCTGCAACGAAGTAAATTCTATAATTCGTTTCACTACCACAAAAATCACCTCCTTCAGCAAAGCCTTCACAGGTCTTATCCGATGTGATTTTAACCATTGCGTTGGTGATATTTGTAGAACCAACTCCAGAACCAATCAGGATAGTTCCTTTCTCACTTGATTTATCAAATACAAAATTTGCAATAGCTGCGCGTTTGCTCACCGTTAATTTTGCCATTGTTTTATCTGACATTTCTAAGGAAACATAGCCTGCATGGCTTTTATGTATAGATTTATATCGATCAAAATTCTCCATGTTTTCTGGTGAATCTAAAAGTTCTCCACTAATGGGTAATACAGGGAAATTTCCCATATGAGGGCATCCAGCACCACTTAATTGATTAATTACAAAGCCTTTTTGTGGTGTGAAAAAACTTGGTGTAAATTGAATCATTCCAAACGGATAAGTAGCACCAACAAAATTAAATCCACATCCTAAACCAGTCCCTTCTGTGCCTATTTGCGTGTTTACAAGTTTTGAAAATGATTGGGCAGTAGAACTATAGCCAACTAAAAACATGGTTAAACAAAATAAAAAAAACAGTGCTTTCCTTATTTGTAATTCAATTACGTTATATATTAGTAAAACTGGCATAATTACATTTTAATGAAATAAAATCAAGTTCCATTTTTATTGGGGTCGTTGATGAACGACTTCTTTAGAATTAAGTCTATCACAATAAAAATCAAATATATTTCCACCTTATTAAGAGGCAGATTAATTAAGAGTTAACTAGCGATTAATTCTCACTGTTTTTACTTAATTTTTTTATAAAATGCTGTGATGCCTTATCCCCAATGGCTTTTTAAAAACAAAAAAATAGAATGCCCACCGCTCTGTTAATTGGTCTTTGTCCTACACATTGTCAATATAATTTGCGTTTTTAAGGATTTTTTTTGGTGGTTTTTACGCTTTAAAAAACGTTCAAATCCACTAAAAAAATAAGTGCAGGCAAGGTTTTATATTGGTACAAAACCTTGGTTAGGTCTTATTTTACAGGCTTTTAGCTTTAGTGCCTTTTGAATTTTCAATTAATAAGATTAATTCAAAATTAATCGACCACTAACCGCTATTTAATCTCTGAATTAATCAGCTGATGTTAGTTTTACATCGTTGAATCCCAAACTTTTTTTACTGGCTTTGTCAAACTTCATGATTTGGAAAGGAAAGTAGGAAAGTTTGCACTTGCAGTGTAAAGCAAATAAAAAGTTAGCATTGCTCGAATACTAATTTATTACATAATTAATCAAACAAAACAAGAACATGAAACAAAAACAACTAACTAGTTTTAAAAATGTGCCTTACCCTTTAAATGGGTTTAAACTTAATCTGAGTTTATTCCTATTTATAGTAACACTATTTTCTGTTATTGCTCAGGGATATTCACAAAATAGAATTTCGGGAACTATTTCAGATGCCAATGGAATCCCATTAATCGGAGCTACCGTAATTGAAAAAGGAACTGATAATGGTTCCCAATCAGACTTCGATGGAAATTTTTTAATTGAAAATTTGAAAGACAATGCCACCTTAATTTTCAGTTACATCGGTTTCAAGACTGTTGAAATTTCGATTGAAGATAACTCTACGCTTGATGTAATCCTACAACAAGATTATAGCGACTTAGATGAAGTGGTAGTAACTGGTTATGGTAGTCAGAGAAAATCTGATATTACTGGATCAATTGGTAGAATGACCGAGGGTCAAATGATTGAACGTCCTGTTGCTACAATAAATCAAGCATTAGCAGGAAAAGTTGCTGGAGTTCAAATTAACACAGCTAGTGGTAGACCAGGTGGTAGAACAAAAGTTCGTATTAGAGGTATTAGTTCAATCAACACGGGTAATGATCCTCTCTATGTAGTAGATGGAGTTCAACTACCACAGGGTGCAGCCAGACAAGGCCAAGGTAATTCTGCTATAGATTATATTAATCCTGCTGATATTGTCTCAATAGAAGTTTTAAAAGACGCTTCAGCAACGGCTATCTATGGAGCCAGAGGTGCAAATGGGGTGATATTGGTTTCAACAAAAAAAGGGAAATCCGGAGAGACTAAGGTTACCTATAATTCCGAATTTTTTATAAACTCCTATGGTCCTAATGCGATCCCAGATAGATTGAATTCAGAACAATTTCAAATGGTAGAACAAATCGCTTGGGAAAATTCTGAAAAATTTGATCCAGAGGGATGGGCAGCTGGAAATTATGCTAACCAAGCTCCTGATCAAAAAAGAGCAGGTGCTTTTCTTGGTGATCTAGTGAATGAGCTTTTTGACGCTAGTGGTAAAGCCAATTATGATACAGATTGGTACGATGTACTAAGACAACACAGGGTATCTCAAAACCATCAGCTTGGATTTTCTGGAGGTAATGAACAAACCACCTATAACGCTTCCGTTGGTTTAAGAGACGAAAGAGGTCTTCTTATAAACTCTTACGTAAAAAGATATTCTACAAGATTCAACATGGAGAGTAAAGTTAATTCATGGTTAAAAATTGGTGGAACAGTAGATTTTAGCTTACGACAAGAAAGATTTCAAGATACTGGCGAATGGGTATTTGCAAATGCAACTAGAGGTTTCCCATTTATGCCAGTTCAATATGCAACTGGAAACAATCCATTCTTCCCTCCATGGTTTTTAAATTATGCAACTAATTTAGAATATGGTCAAGGTACTGCTATGGCAGGTGATTTTATGTGGAATCCAGTAATGGATTTAAAAGATCGA
>CAJQKN010000159.1 GCA_905478905.1 uncultured Flavobacteriaceae bacterium
ACAGAGAAGAAAAAAACAGATTGAAACGACTGGTTCAAAGCATTCGCCCAAAGAATTTTGGGGTGATTGTACGGACCGTTGCTCAAGATAAAAAAGTGGCCGAATTAGACGCAGATCTCCAGCAATTACTAACGCGCTGGAAGAAAATGTGCGCTAGTCTATCGAAAATCAATAAATACCCAACCAAGGTGTTGAGTGAGATCAACAGATCTTCCTCAATCTTGCGCGATATTTTTGATGATTCCTTTACTGGAATTCATGTAGATGACAACGACCTTTTGGAGGAAGTCCAAGATTATATAGAAACCATAGCACCAAAAAAGAAGAATATCGTAAAATTATATTCAAGTTCATTTCCCATTTTTGAAAAATTTGGAGTTGAACGTCAAATTAAAACTGCCTTTGGAAAAACAGTTTCCATGCAAAAAGGTGCCTATTTGGTTATCGAACATACTGAAGCTTTGCACGTCATTGACGTCAATAGTGGAAACCGCTCCAATAAAGCGAAAAGTCAAGAAGAAACTGCCATGGAGGTCAATATGATCTCTGCCACCGAAATTGCGCGTCAATTGCGCTTACGTGACATGGGAGGCATCATTGTTGTTGACTTTATCGATCTCGCATCCAGCGAGAATCGTCGTAAGCTTTTTGAACATCTCAGAGATGAGATGAGTACAGACAGAACCAAACACAAAATTCTACCCCCTTCCAAGTTTGGTTTAATTCAGATCACGCGTCAACGGGTTCGACCAGAGATGAAAATTAAAACAACAGAACCCAATCCTAATGTCAACGGAGAAGTCGAAGCTCCAATTGTTTTACTAGACAAAATCAGCGCAGACCTTATCAAAATTGTTAAGGACGCAAGGCATCGCAAAAAAAAGATACAGTTACATGTACATCCTTTTATTGCAGCTTATCTCAACCAAGGCATTTTTTCCATTCGGATGCAATGGTGGTTTGAGCATAAAAAGAAGGTGACAATTGTCCCTAGAGATGCTTATCAGTATTTACACTATCGCTTTTGTGATGAAAATAACAAAGGCTTACGTGTGTAACAACCCAAAAGCGACACTCAATGAGTGTCGCTTTTTTTTATGAAAAAAAGTATATTCGCTTCATGCAAAAAAGTAGTTCTTTTACCGTTCAAGAAGCCAAAAAAAAATTAGAGTACTATTGCGCATACCAGGAACGCTGCCACCAAGAAGTGGTGCAAAAGCTGCGCAGCATGAATATGATTCCCCAAGCCATTGACATCATTGTTGGTGAATTGATAGATGAAAATTACCTCAATGAAACACGTTTTGCTCAGGGTTTTGCTCGCGGAAAATTCCGCATCAAAAAATGGGGAAAAGAACGCATAGTGCGTGAACTAAAGTTCAGGAAAATCTCACCCTTCAACATTAAAATTGCACTGAAAGAAATTTCTACTGAAGACTATTTAGCAAGCTTAACAGAGCTTGCTGAACGATTTTGGGAAGCTAATGCAACCAAAGACAAGTATACGCGTAAAAAGAAAGTAATTGATGCTCTTCGCTATCGCGGATGGGAATCATCCCTAATTTTTGATGCTGTTGCAGCCTTAGAAAGCGAAGACTAAGCCGAATGTTCCATTGCTTAAAGGGAGAGGAACAAGATTACTTTCGCTATAAACCTCATCAAAAATATTAAAGAAAGAAAGGTTTAATTCAACGGCCTTTATTCTATAACGAATACTTGCGTCAAAAACATGATAAGCATCGCGTTCTGGACGCTGTCCTAATTTGTAATTCCAAGTAAGGCTTAAGTTCTTGTTGAAATTCGAAATTTGATTAAATGTCAAATGATGACGGAGTGAATTGATGCTGTAGCGGGAAAAATCAACATTTATTTGATCCACATCGTCATTTAGATAGGTATAGCCCAAGGTAAATAATTGTGGGTTATTCCCTAAAATAAATTGTGTTTTTGCTTCAAATTCAAACCCATGAGTGTTCACTTTTCGAATGTTCGACGCTTCGAAACGGCCTTCTGCAGATGGGCGAATGTAATCAATCAAATTTCGGGCAGATCGGTTAAAAACAGCCATGGAAATCTGTGATCTATTTTTCGTCCAGCGAAAACCAATTTCCTCTGTAATGGCTTCTTCCGCTTTCAGGTTTTCATTTCCTAAAGTGGTCGAATCGCTATAATACAAGTCTGTAAAGGTTGGAATACGATAGGTGTAACCGGCATTGGCATACAATCTAAAGGCCGGATTGATAGCAAATCCTATGTCAACTCCTGGAAAAAATTGCGTGCCAAAGTCAGTATAATTTGAAACGGATAATCCAGGGGTGATGTCCAATCTATTCGTGAAAAATTGAAAACGGTGTTCGGCAAATAGCGTAGTAACAAAGCGTTCTCTCTCCCCCAAATTATTACTATCAATACTCACCCGCGCTAGATCAATCCCTACACCAGTTGTTCCTAGACTGGAAAAGTAAGAGGCATCCAAAGAGGCCCCAAGCTTATGGGTGATATGTAAATTGCGATAAAGCGCTGGGTTGTTTCGAACAAAAACATACATATCCTGACCACGGCGCCAATAGACTCTTGGTTTAAAAACCCATTTTTCTTTTTGGATTTTTGTAGAAAATGCAACTAAACTCGCCTGAGTTTCCTCGTACTGGTCGACATGAATTGGTAAAGCATAAAATCCATTGGCGCCAAACTTACGCTCAGAAAAAGAAGCGATAATGTCTACGGGTGTTTTGCTTTTATTGAGTTGTCCTTTTAAAAAAACATTGCGGTTGGTAAAGTCGGTGTTGTAACGGTAACCATCGGAGGATTTGATGGAATAGTGGGCTAATAGACTTGAATTTTCATTTGACGTACCAAAGGTAGCTTCTCCATTGCGCTGCTTAAATGAGCCTACACGCGCAGCCAAAACAGCCGTAGTAGATAAGGCTGATTTGGTGACAATATTGATTGCTCCTGTAAAAGCGTTTTGACCAAAAACGCGAGCAGCTGGACCTTTTAGAATCTCTATACGTTCAATGACCTCTAGGGGAAGAACAAAATTGAGGGTGTGATGCCCCGTCTGTGCATCCTCTAGTTTAATACCGTCAATTAATAACAAGGTTTGATCAAAGCTACCACCGCGGATATAAAGGTCGGCCTGAGTCCCTTCTACCCCTCGTCTTCGAATGTCTACACCGGATACCTGCTGTAGCAAATCGGCTAAATTGGTTACACCAGACAGTCGAATGGTTTCAGCAGATATGATTTGAATACTACGGGAGTTCTCGCTCAACGGAAGATCTATCCTACTCGAGGCTACAACCACCTCATTTAAACGGTTGGTTGCTATTGAATCTTTTGCTTGCTGTGCATAGATAGCCACTGCAAAAAAAAGAAAGTAGGAAAAACAATACTTTTTCATTATAAAAAAATTAGACGGCAAATTTGGGGAGGGGGTAAAGTCGGTGTTCTCTCAGCTACTAGTACTAATCGCTTAAAAGAATGATCTTATTATCTCGCATCTCTACAGTGCCAGAAGAAATTGCGTAGAGCGTTTCGTCCTTTGAAACAGACTCAAACTGGGCTTTTGCAGTCTCTGAAAGGCTGATGTTTCCTTTAATTTTAACTGAACCCGCTTCTAGCGTAGAAACAATGGCTGCGTGATTTTCTAATAATTGAAAACTACCATCGGTACCAGGGAGAGTGAGTGACTCGATCTCCCCAGCAAATAAGGTGGCTTCGGGTGAAATAATTTCTAAATACATATTATTCTTCAGATAACATTTTTTCTCCTGCTTCAATAGCCTCTTCAATCGAGCCCTTTAGGTTGAAGGCCGATTCTGGAATATGATCCAATTCACCGTCCATAATCATGTTGAAGCCTTTGATGGTTTCTTTGATGTCTACCAAGACACCTGGAATTCCCGTAAACTGCTCGGCAACATGGAAAGGTTGCGACAAGAAACGTTGCACACGACGAGCACGTGATACCGCTAATTTATCTTCTTCAGACAATTCTTCCATCCCTAAAATAGCGATGATGTCTTGCAATTCTTTATAACGCTGTAATAGCTCCTTCACACGTTGAGCACAGTCGTAGTGTTCATCTCCTAAAATATCTGCAGTTAGAATTCGTGAAGTAGAATCCAATGGATCTACCGCTGGATAAATTCCCAATTCAGCAATTTTACGTGACAGTACTGTTGTTGCATCCAAGTGAGCAAAAGTTGTAGCTGGTGCGGGATCCGTCAAGTCATCGGCAGGAACATAAACGGCCTGTACCGAAGTAATTGACCCTTTTTTGGTTGACGTAATGCGTTCTTGCATCGCTCCCATCTCAGTGGCAAGCGTTGGTTGATATCCTACCGCTGATGGCATACGACCTAACAGGGCAGAAACCTCAGATCCTGCTTGCGTAAAACGGAAAATATTGTCCACAAAAAATAAAACGTCTTTCCCTTGTCCATCTCCAGCTCCATCGCGGAAATATTCAGCTATGGTTAATCCAGAAAGTGCTACACGTGCACGCGCTCCAGGGGGTTCATTCATTTGACCAAAGACAAAAGTTGCTTTGGAATCTTTCATGGCTTGTTTATCTACTTTGGCTAAATCCCATCCGCCTTCTTCCATAGAGTGCATAAAGTCATCACCATATTTGATAATCCCAGACTCTAACATCTCGCGCAATAGGTCATTCCCTTCACGAGTACGCTCTCCAACTCCAGCAAATACCGATAAACCTCCGTGCCCTTTGGCTATGTTGTTGATCAATTCTTGGATAAGTACTGTTTTACCAACACCTGCACCTCCAAAGAGACCAATTTTACCTCCTTTAGCATAAGGCTCAATCAAGTCAATTACTTTAATTCCGGTAAACAATACTTCAGTAGAGGTAGATAATTGATCGAAGGCAGGTGCCTCACGGTGAATTGAGAGTCCATCTTTTCCCGTTTTTGGCAAATCGCCTAGACCGTCAATTGCATCTCCAATTACATTGAATAATCGTCCGTAAACATCATCCCCTATTGGCATTTGAATTGGATTACCGGTTCCAGTCACTGCTGTTCCTCGGCTCACTCCATCAGTAGAGTCCATCGAAATTGTTCTAACGGTGTTTTCACCAATGTGAGACTGAACCTCAAGAATCAATTTCCCTGAATTTGTTTGTACTTCCAAGGAGTCGTATATACGTGGAAGAGCATTGTCTTTCCCTTCAAAAACTACATCTACGACAGGTCCGATGATTTGCGAAATTTTTCCTGTACTTGTTGCCATATGGAATCTTTTTTGTGCTAGAGTTATATATGGGTGCAAATATACTATTTCCGTTAAATATAAACCGCCTAATAAAGCTTGTTTTTCAGGTTTTTTTATCGAAGTTTTCCCTTAACTTTATCTTTGATGTCTCAATCATTCGATGAAGAAAAGGTTTTACAATTTTATTTGTTCGTTGCTTTCGTTTTACAATCGTTTTTACTTTCAAAAACTGAGGGTTTTAGGAAGAGAAAATATTCCAACAGATGGTGCTATTCTGTTTTCTCCTAACCACCAAAATGCCTTGATCGATCCTCTTCTTGTTGGCACAACTTGTAAAAGATCGGTGCATTCTCTTACGCGAAGTGATGTTTTTGGCGGACCTTGGCAGTGGCTTCTGGATGCCATGCAAACCCTGCCTGTATATCGAATTCGTGACGGCTACGAGAAACTAAAACGCAATCAGGAGGTATTTGAGTACTGTTATACTCTTTTAGGAAATAAAAATAATCTGATGATGTTTTCGGAGGGAAAACACCACGATCAATACTATTTACAACCACTCTCAAAAGGGAGTAGTCGCTTAGCCATGGAGGCACAATTGCGGTCTCCGGAACACACCATATATCTTCAAGCAGTCGGATTGAATTATGGGAGTTACCTGCATGCAAGACATGATTGTGTGGTTGTCTATGGAAAAGCAATTGCGGTCTCCGACTTTGTTGCAGACTATCAAAAACATCCAGCCAAAGGGCTCAATGCAATGCGCGATGCCCTTCAAGTCGCTATGGAAGAATGCTTGTGGTTACCGCACAATAATGACATTTATTCACAACAAAAAAAATTCATTAATCACCGAAATACAGGCCTACCATTCAAGGAGTTAAAAGAAAAATTAAAAAAGAAAGACAGCAACCTGGCTATTGCTCCTGAAAAATCTTTGCTTGATGCAGTCTTAATCAACCTCTTCTCCTTGCCCAATATTTCTGTTCATTTAGGGCTTTATTTAATGCGTAAACAATTTGATGATCATGTGTTTCACGGCACAATAAACTATTTGGGTGGGCTAATACTATTTCCTTTATGGTGGGGTATAGGACTATTCCTTATCGCTTATAATTATAGCATTTATTGGAGTTTGTCTATTTTTGCATGCTGCATTATTTCATTATTAATACGACAATATCTTATAATTAAAGATTTATAATAGATATATCTTATTTTATTATGGGAAAAACACAAATATGAAAATCTATTTTTTTATTAATTTTATAAATATAGATTAAACTGATTAAATACTTATTTTAATAAATATAAACTATATGTGTTTTGTTTCTCCATCGACCAAATTCTTAAAGCCATAATTTATTCATACATTAGCTCTATGAAAGACCTTGTCATTATTGGAGCTGGACCCATTGGTTTGGCCTGTGGAATAGAAGCTAAAAAGAACAATCTAGACTACCTTATTCTCGACAAGGGCATGCTGGTTAACTCCCTTTATAATTATCCGCAAAACATGACCTTCTTTTCCACTTCAAATCGATTGGAAATAGGTGATATCCCTTTTATTTCCCATAACCCAAAGCCCACAAGGGCAGAAGCATTAGAGTATTACCGCAGGGTTACTTCGTCTTGGGAACTAAATGTTCGTTTGTATGAGGGGGCCGATCGCTTCGAAAAAATAATCAACGGCTTTGTGGTTCACACCGCCAAAGGAAATTATAGGACAAAAAATATAGTGATGGCGACGGGTTTTTACGACCTTCCCTTCCTTCTACATGTAAAGGGAGAAGATCTCCCAAAAGTCAGTCATTATTACAAAGAGCCTCATCCCTATTTCGGTATGGACCTCGTTGTTGTTGGCGCAGCGAATTCAGCTGTCGATGTTGCGCTGGAAACCTATCGAAAAGGCGCTAAAAGTGTTACCCTTGTTGTGCGTGAAAAAGAAGTTGGGAAAAATGTAAAATACTGGGCACGACCCGATATTGTTAATCGCATAGAAGAGGGTAGTATTACCGCCTATTTTGAAGCTGAAATTACTGAAATCACTCCGTCAACAGTAATCATTAAAACCCTTAAAGAAAGTGTTGAACTTAAGAACGATTTTGTGCTTGCGATGACTGGATATCAGCCAAACTTTTCCCTCCTAGAATCTCTTGGTGTTGCTTTTCTTTCAGATGAATTTCAAACCCCGGTATATAATGAGTCTACCATGGAGTCGAACCAAAAAGGAGTTTATCTTGCTGGAGTGGTCTGTGGTGGACTAAAAACCAATAAATGGTTCATTGAAAATTCAAGGATACATGCCCCGCAAATCATCAAAGCAATTCAAAAAAGCTTAAACTAACTTTGCCAAGGCTAATACAGTCCCAATGTGAAGACCGTCGTGAAATAAAACAAAGGTTTGCGCAGTAATGATGTCATTCAACTCCATATTGGTAGATGTAGTATAGGGCCTAAAGCTAGAAAACACGCCTTGCTTTAAGGGCTCATTCTTGAGGAAAAAAGGAGCTTTAATTATTCTACTGTAACGGATTTGGCTAAATTCCTTGGTTGATCCACATTACAGCCTCTTTGAACAGCGATATAATAAGACAATAATTGCAAGGGAATTGTTGACAAAATCGGAACAAAGGATTCCGAACAATCGGGAATCTCAATACAGTAATCGGCTAGGTCTTTTACCTGCGTATCGCCTTGGCTTACA
>CAJQKN010000160.1 GCA_905478905.1 uncultured Flavobacteriaceae bacterium
ATTTGCTTGGTCTTCGTCAACATCTCCTCCCATTAAGGCAGCCTTTATTTCTGCAGGGCGTAAAGGCGGCAGCGATAATATCTGACAACGGGATTTGATGGTCGCCAACAAATTATCTGCATCTTCTACAACCAATAAAAAATAGGTGTTTTTGGGAGGCTCTTCAATAAGTTTTAAAAGCTTATTCGCCGCTTGTATGTTTAGACGTTCTAACCCCCAAAATAGGCAAACCTTATTTTCGCCTAAATAGGCCTTAAGCGATAGTGACTTGAACAATTGTTCGGTTTCCTCAACACCGATATTTCCCTGCTTATTATCGGAACCAATTCGCAACAACCAATCGGTTAAGGATCCATAAAGATCTTCTTTTAAAAAAGCCCGCCAGTCAGGCAAATAATCGGCGCAAAGGGGCTTGTTTTTGACCGAAGCAGAGGTGGTAACAGGGTAAACAAAGTGTAAATCAGGGTGTTGCAGTGCTTTTTCCAGAGAATCGGGTATTTCGGGATAGAGTAGGCGCAGAGCGCAATCAAGCGCAAGAGCAAGCCCCCCCCGCCCACCTTTATCTACAAAGCACTGAGAATGAGGAACTTGATCCGCATTAAAGCTGCGTTCTAAGGCTGCTTTTGTGTTGTTTTGCCCAATTGTATGTGAAAAACCCATACGCGAAGATAGAATATTCCAAGCGGAAATATCTTCTCTAATTTTTATTCAAAAGGAAAAAGGAAATATAGCTACCTTTGGCAAAAAATTTTTAAGCCCATGACAACAGTAGACCAAATTGATTTTAAAAATAAAAAAGCCATCATTCGTGTAGATTTCAACGTTCCTTTAAATGAAGAGAACAGGGTAACAGACCCTACTCGCATTTTGGCGGCCAAGCCAACCATTGATGCTGTTTTGGCGCAAGGAGGGAGTTGTATTTTGATGTCTCACTTAGGTCGTCCTAAAGGGATTACCCCTGGGCTTTCTCTTGGGCATATCGTTAAAACAGTAGAAGAGATTTTAGGTGTTTCGGTTCTGTTCGCTCAAGACAGTATAGGAGAGAGTGCTCAAGCGCTGGCAGCACAGTTGAAGCCAGGTGAGGTATTGCTGCTCGAAAATCTTCGCTTCCACGAAGAGGAAACAAAAGGAGACAGTACTTTTGCCAAAGAGTTAGCAAACTTAGCAGACATCTACATTAATGATGCCTTTGGGACAGCCCATCGGGCACATGCTTCCACCACAATCATTGCACAGTTTTTCCCCGACCGTAAAGTCGTTGGAAAACTCTTAGAACAAGAAATTGAGGCAATTGACAAGGTCTTACAAACAGGAGAAAAACCCGTTTTAGCCATTCTAGGCGGATCCAAAGTGTCTTCAAAAATCACCATCATTGAAAATATTTTGGATAAAATTGATCACCTCATTATCGGAGGAGGAATGGCCTATACATTTGTAAAAGCCAAGGGCGGCAGTGTTGGAAATTCAATTTGTGAAGATGATTATCTCGACTTTACCTTAGAATTGATGGAAAAAGCCAAAGCAAAAAACGTACAAATACACCTTCCTGTAGATGTTATTGCCACAACAGATTTTTCCAACGATTCCGAACGTAAAACAATGGATATCAATGAAATACCCAATGGTTGGGAAGGATTAGACGCTGGTCACAAATCATTGGAAAACTTTAAGCAGGTTGTATTAGAAGCTAAAACAATTCTTTGGAACGGTCCTTTGGGTGTTTTTGAATTTTCCAATTTTGCCAATGGTACGATAGAATTGGGTACGTTTATTGCAGAAAGTACAGCAAAGGGCGCTTTTTCTCTTGTAGGGGGAGGCGACTCTGTTGCAGCCGTAAAGCAATTTGGCTTTGATCACAAGGTTAGTTACGTCTCCACCGGAGGAGGGGCTATGTTGGAAAGCCTAGAAGGAAAAACCTTACCTGGGATCGCTGCCTTAAAAGAATAATTATGAAAGAAAAACTCTTTTTTCTACTTCTCATTGGAATCGTTTCATGCGAGGACGGAAAGCAACAGGCCTATGTGCCAGATTCTAGTGGAAATATAAATAATATTACTGTCGTTATGCAGAAAACTGCCTGGGAAGGGAACCTAGGTAAAATTGTACGAAACGAAATTGCGTCCATATACGAAGGCTTACCCATCGATGAGCCCCGCTTTACTTTGCGCTATCTTGAACCAGAGGCATTTACAGGCTTTGGACGA
Organism: uncultured Flavobacteriaceae bacterium; assembly: GCA_905478905.1. Taxonomy (GTDB): domain Bacteria; phylum Bacteroidota; class Bacteroidia; order Flavobacteriales; family Flavobacteriaceae; genus Arcticimaribacter. Next base: position 2,205 of record CAJQKN010000160.1, read on the forward strand.
CATGGTCGGAATGTGCTATGGTTTATAAAAGATAGTTTAAACTCCTTTCAATTGGCGCAAAATCAATTTGCACGTCCGCAAATTCTTGCACAAGTAAAAGGAGAAGATCAGGAAATAATGGGGGAATACATTAAAGAGAATGCGGCTCTTTTGATTGGGACATTTCAGGAAAATGAACGCATAGAAAAAATTAGACGAATAGGAAAATCCCGCTCCAAAGACCAAGATTTTCAAACAAAATTTGGCGTATCACTAGCCTATCCAACAGCTTATAAAACGGTTAAAGACACCACCAATTTTTTGTGGCTAGAAAAGCCTGTTCGAAAAGGAACGCTGAACCTCATTGCCTATGCCCTTCCAATGGAACAACTAGAAGGGTTTGATCTAAAAGCGCTTACCTCAATGCGAGATTCAATCGGTGAGCTGTACGTGCCCGGACGTTTGCCAAATTCCCATATGATTACAGAAAAAGCCTATCGTCCTTATTTTTATACCACTACTTTGGCAGGTCAGAAAGCCTATTTGACAAAGGGAATGTGGGAAGTGAAAAGAGATTTTATGGCAGGTCCTTTTGTCAACTACATTCTAAAAGACACACTCAACAAAAGAGCCTTCGTAATTGAAGGTTTTGCCTTTGCACCCTCCGTTGCAAAGCGCGATTATATGTTCGAATTGAACAGCATTATTTCAACATTGAAGCTCGAAAGAACAGAAGAGAATTAGTCTTCTTTTTTCGTTTGCTCCTCTTCTTCTTCCTTTGAAGCGTTCTTGAATTCTTTAATTCCGGTGCCTAAGCCGCGCATTAATTCAGGAATTTTACGTCCTCCAAAAAGAAGCAAGACAATCACTAAGATTAGAATGATTTGTTGTGGGCCAATTGCCCCGAAAAAAACCGATGCTTGAATCATAAAGTAGATTTTCAACAAATGTAAACAATATTTTAACGTCCCGAATGCGATTTGAAAGGATAAAGGAAGAATTATTACCAAGAGGATTGTTTATCTTTGCGTGAAATGAAAAAAGAAACCAACAGCCGTAAAAGGATTTGGAAAAAGTTATTGAGCCGATATCGCTTGGTTATCCTCAATGAAGAAACCTTTGAGGAGCAACTCTATTTTCGTTTAACCCGTTTAAACGTGATTATAATATCAACGTTTCTATTTTCCTTGTTGTTTACAGGAACACTACTCCTTATTTCCTATACACCCATAAAAGAATTTATTCCGGGGTATTCTTCCACGAAAATGCGCAAACAAGCAGCCGAAAACGCATTTCGCTTAGACTCGCTCATGTTGGCCTATCGACAATCACAATTACAATTGGGGTCCATTCAAAAGGTATTGACAGGAGATATTGCTTTCGAAGAATTCAAGCAGCAACAATTTGAATTAGACACGCAGGATATCGACATTAAAGAAATTCCAAAACGCAATGTTGATGATTCTATTCTGCGGTCACTTGTTGCACGCGAAGACAAATATTCAGTCGTTAACAACAGCGACAATAAGGTAGACTTTGTCTTGTTTCCTCCAGCAAAAGGGAATCTTTCACAAACCTATGACCCTGTTAGCAAACACTTTGCGGTCGACATTGTACTCAACGAAAACGCCCCAGTAAAAGCCGTTGCAGAAGGAACTGTAGTTTTCTCAGAATGGACCGTAGATACGGGTTTTGTTATTATCATTGAGCACCCCTATGGCTTACTGACGGCCTATAAACACAATGCTGCATTGAGCAAAAGTCAAGGAGATACTGTTGTTGCTGGAGAAGTAATTGCTACAGCAGGAAATACAGGCGAATTTTCTACTGGCTATCATTTGCATTTTGAATTATGGAGCGACGGATTTCCAATGAACCCAGAAAATTTTATTGATTTTTCAGAAAATTAAGCATGAAAGAATTCGCGGCTAAACTTTTTGCACGTTATGTTGTTTTTAAAAACAACCAATGGATAAAGAGTCCTATTCGCGCACAAGAAAAAACACTTAAACAATTAATTAATCAAGCCAAAAACACGCAGTTTGGCATTGATCACTCTTTTGACCAAATCACAGGATATGAAGCGTTCAAGGAACAGGTCCCTATTCGTGATTACGAAGGAATTCGTCCATATATTGACCAAATTTTAGACGGAAAAGAAGACGTTTTGTGGCCAGGAAAACCCATTTATTTTTCAAAAACGAGTGGGACAACTTCTGGGGCAAAATACATTCCCATCACCAAAGAATCCATGCCGACCCACATACAGGCAGCTAGAGACGCATTGCTAACGTATATTCACACCACAGGTAAAACAGCTTTTATCAATGGAAAGCAAATCTTTCTTCAAGGGAGCCCAACCTTGGGAGAAAAAGCAGGCATCGCTTTGGGTCGCCTTTCAGGAATAGTTGCTCATTATGTGCCATCTTATTTACAAAAGAACAGAATGCCCAGTTGGGAAACAAATTGCATTGAAGATTGGGAAGAAAAAGTAGAAGCAATTGTCAAAGAAACCCTTCCTGAAGAAATGACCCTAATTGGCGGGATTCCGTCGTGGGTGCAAATGTATTTTGAGAAAATTAATCGTCAAACCAAGAAAAAAGTAAGTGAAGTTTTTCCTAAGTTTTCTTTGTTTGTCTATGGAGGGGTAAATTTCGAGCCCTATAGATCGGTATTTAAAAACCTCATAGGAAAACAAGTGGACACCATTGAATTGTTTCCAGCATCTGAAGGTTTTTTTGCTTATCAAGACCAGCAAAATCAAGAGGGATTATTGCTTTTACTCAACAATGGGATTTTTTATGAATTTATCCCAGTAGATGAATTTGGCAGCGAAAATCCAGCGCGATATTCGCTAGCAGAAGTAAAAGAAGGAATAAATTATGTGTTAATTCTTTCTACAACAGCTGGCCTTTGGGGATACAATATTGGGGACACCGTCAGTTTTGTTTCTACCAAACCATATCGATTGTTAGTAACGGGTCGTGTAAAACATTTTATCTCTGCTTTTGGCGAACATGTTATTGGGAAAGAAGTTGAAACGGCCATGAAAGCAGCAACAGCAGGAACAGCGATTCGAATCAACGAATTCACGGTTGCCCCTCAGGTTGCCCCAAAAGAAGGCTTACCCTATCACGAATGGCTGATTGAGTTTGACGTTGAACCCGATGATTTTCAAACCTTTGCTAAAAATTTAGATGCAGCCATGGAGGCACAAAATGTCTATTATAAAGATCTTATTCAGGGCAATGTTTTGCGTTGTTTGGTCATTACGCCAGTAGTCCGTAATGGTTTTCAGGCCTATATGAAGTCCATTGGAAAGCTGGGAGGACAAAATAAAGTCCCACGGTTGTCCAACGACCGTAAAATTGCAGACGCCTTAATCAACCTTAATTCAAATGGAAAACAATAGGGTATTAATTACGGGAGGCCTCGGTTTTATAGGAGCACACTTTGTCCATTATTACCGTCAAACACATCCCAAGACAGATATAATTGTTTTTGACAAAAACACCTATGCGGCAGACATAGATCGTATCGCAGACTTGATCAATACGGATCACTTCACCTATATTGAGGGAGACATTTCCGACCAAGCAACGCTGAATGGAGTTTTTGAAGAATATCAACCCACACAGCTCATCCATTTTGCGGCAGAATCTCATGTTGACAATTCAATTGCGGGACCACAACTGTTTTTAAAAACAAACGTGGAGGGTACTTTTTATTTACTAGAAGCAGCGCGAAGAACATGGATGCAATCACCTCACGAACTTAAAACAGCATTCAAAAACGCGCGCTTTTATCACATTTCCACAGACGAGGTCTTTGGATCCTTGGGGAAAGAAGGGCGTTTTAATGAGCAGTCTAATTATGCCCCCAATAGTCCGTACAGTGCATCAAAGGCCGCGGCAGATCATTGGGTAAGGAGTTATTTTCACACCTATGGATTGCCTACGCTACTATCGCATTGTTCCAACAATTATGGTCCTCATCAGCACAACGAAAAGCTAATCCCAACCATTATTCGAACGGCGCTAAACGGAAAACCCATCCCTCTTTATGGAGATGGGCAAAACGTTCGCGATTGGCTGTATGTCGAAGATCACTGCATCGCCATTGAGCGTATTTTAGCCGAAGGCACTCCCGGACAGGTTTTTTGTATAGGCGGTAAGGCCGAACTCGCCAACCTCGAGATATGTACAGCGATTGTCCAACAGTTAGACAAACTACACCCCAGAGAAAACGGAGCTTCCTATTCAGAACAAATTAGCTTTGTCAAAGACCGTTTGGGTCACGATTATCGTTATGCTATATCAGCAACAAAAATTAAAAACGAATTAGGCTGGGAACCCAAGCATAGCTTTGAAGAAGGTTTGAAAAAAACCATTGTGCATTATCTAGCTAAATACAAGAATCTATCTTAACTTAAGGGCATGAAAGGAATTGTATTGGCTGGCGGTAACGGCACACGTTTGCACCCACTGACACTCTCGGTGAGCAAACAACTCATGCCAATTTATGATAAGCCCATGGTTTATTATCCCCTAAGCACCCTTATTGCTGCTGGGATTCATGAGATATTGATTATTTCAACCCCAGAAGATCTTCCCCTTTTCGAGCGCCTATTGGGCAATGGATCACAATGGGGATGTGCCTTTTCATATGCTGAACAAGCAGAGCCAAAAGGCTTGGCAGAAGCGTTTATTATTGGAGAATCTTTTATTGGAGAATCTTCAGTAGCTCTTGTTTTAGGAGACAACCTCTTTCATGGCGGAAAATTATCGGAGCAATTGTCCGCCTTAAACAAGATAGAGGGAGGACACATTTTTGCCTACCAAGTAAAAGATCCTGAACGCTATGGCGTTGTTGAGTTTGATCAAAGCAATCGAATCCTTTCCATAGAAGAAAAGCCAAAACAACCAAAATCTTCCTTTGTTGTTCCTGGAATTTATTTTTACGATAATACAGTGATCCAAAAAGCAAAAGGCCTTCGTCCTTCCAAACGTGGAGAATTAGAAATCACAGACATTAATAAAAGCTATTTAGCCGAACAAAGGCTGAGCTTAACCCCATTAGATCAGGAATCTGCCTGGCTAGACACAGGTACCCTTGAATCCCTGATGGAGGCGAGTCAATATGTTCAAGCGCTCCAGTCCAGACAGGGAATTTTGGTTGGCTCCCCAGAAGTTGCTGCCTATACCAGCAAAGCGATTTCATTGAAGCAATTGCTGGAAATCGCCAACAAATTTTCCTATACCCCCTATGGAGAAGCAATCAAAAAAGTAGCGAATAGATGATTTTTACAGAAACATCTTTAGCGGGTTGTTGGATCATTGCCCCCAAAATACATGAGGATCAACGGGGCTTGTTTCATGAGACATTTAAAAGAGCCCTTTTTGAAAAATGGGTGGGCCCAGTCGATTTTTTACAAGAAAACGAGGCAACCTCTTCGCAGGGTGTTATCCGAGGGATGCATTTCCAAGAAGGCAAATACGGACAGGCAAAATTAGTTCGGGTGACCCATGGAAGTATTTTTGATGTAGTCATCGATTTACGTCCAGAATCTCCGACCTACAAACAACGACTAGGAATTGAATTATCGGATCAAAACAAGAAACAGATCTATATTCCTAAAGGCTTTGCACACGGTTACAGTGTGTTGTCAAAAAAAGCAAGCGTAAGTTATAAAATTGATGCGCCATATAGACCAGAAAGCGAAAGAGGGATATCTCCATTGGACCCTTTTTTTTCCATTGATTGGCGAATAGAAAAAGAAAAACAGCTCATTCATGCCCGCGATTTAGAATGGCCACCAATAAAGTAATCATGGCGAAAACCATTCTTGTTACAGGCTCAAACGGTCAGCTGGGAAAAAGTCTTCGCACATTAGCTGAAAATGACGATAAAAACCATTGGGTTTTCAGTTCACGGCAAGACCTTGACATTACCAACAAAGGAAGCATAGATGCTGCGTTCGCAAAGCACCTCCCTACTCATTGTATCAATTGCGCAGCCTTTACCAATGTGCGTTTAGCAGAAAAACAGCCCGAAAATGCAACAGCAATTAATGTAGACGGCGTTGCAAAATTGATATCGGCTTGTCAGGAACATTCCACTAGCTTGGTACATCTTTCGACCGATTATGTATTTGATGGTCAAAAGGGAAATCCTTATACAGAAGAAGACAAAGTAAACCCGTTAAATGTTTACGGAAAAACAAAGGCGGCAAGCGAAGCCCTTGTGTTGGAGCAAGGCCTTAAAGGCTATGTTGTTCGAACCTCCTGGGTCTATGCCGAAAATCACGGTCAGAACTTTTATCGGTCGATTCTTGCCAAGGCTAGGGCAGGAGAAAGCCTTAGGGTGGTGAATGACCAAACGGGCACGCCAACCTCAACGGTGGAACTAGCTCATTATTTAAGGCGCCTAATACAGCAGGGCCCTCCTTTTGGGGTATATCATTTTGCTGGGAATAAAATTCAAACCTGGTTTTCTTTTGCCAAAGACATTCTTGCGGAACACAAACTAAATGTTGAGCTTACTCCAATTGCAACGCCCAAGGAAGGATTAAAAAGACCGTCTTTTAGTCCACTCATTTCAATAAAACCCTTGAACAATGAACTATAGTGTAATTGTTCCAGCGCACAATGAAGCAGCCTTTTTACCCGGTCTTTTGGAGAGTCTATGCACCCAAGATCACTTGCCCACCGAAGTTGTTTTGGTCAATGATAATTCTACCGATACAACGGAAGAGATCATGCAGGTCTATGCCAAAAAGCACCCCTTTTTACACTATGTTAATCGGACTTCCTCCGCATCACATCAGCCGGGAGCAAAAGTTATTCGTGCTTTTGAACAAGGGTTGGATGCTTTAAAAGAGCCCTATACTGTTTTGGTTAAATTGGATGCAGATCTATTGCTTCCGTCCCATTATTTTTCTACCCTAATGGAATTGTTTCAGCAAGAAAAAGTTGGAATTGCCGGAGGCTTTTGTGTGGAACAAAAGGCGGAAGGTCACTGGGAAGTTAATCATCCAATGCACAAAGACCATGTACGAGGCGCATTTAAGGCCTATCACAGCGATTGTTTCATGGCCATTGGGGGTTTGCGACCAAGCATGGGCTGGGACACGGTAGACGAACTTCTGGCCCGTTTTCACGGCTTTTCTGTACGTACCCTGGACCATCTTGAAGTAAAGCATTTACGGCCACTGGGGGAAGGCTATTCAAAGAGTAACGCAAGCGCACAAGGCAAGGCGTTTTATCAAATGCGCTACGGGATGGTATTGAGTTTTTTGGCTGCTGTAAAGAGCGCTCTCCAGAAACGTTCATTGACCTGGCTGTTGGCTTTGGTTTGGGGAACTATAACTGCGGCCATTTCACAAACAGAATTTATGGTTAGTAAAGAAGAAGGGCGCTTTATTCGACGTCATCGTTGGGAACAAATACGTTTTCAGGGTAAAAGCCGCTAAAAAAACAAGTCGCTATTGTCAAGGATGCTTATCTTTGTCACGAAATTTAAATCCATGAATATACTCATTATTGGCGGTGGTGGACGAGAACATACCTTCGCTTGGAAATTGGCCCAAAGTCCAAAATGCAATCAATTATTTGTTGCCCCAGGAAATGCAGGGACAGCACAAATTGCTACCAATCTAGCCATTGGGGTGAATGACTTTGTAGGCCTCAAAAGCGCAGTCATTGAAAATAAAATTGAAATGGTTGTGGTAGGCCCAGAAGACCCACTGGTCAATGGAATCCACGATTTCTTTTTAAAGGACGAGGCCTTGAAAAAAGTGATGATTATTGGACCGCGAAAGCAGGCGGCTCAATTGGAAGGAAGCAAAGAATTCGCTAAAGAATTCATGAAATCAAACAATATTCCAACGGCTCAATATGCAAGCTTTACGGCCGCCACTCTGGAAGAAGGGATAACGTTTTTAAGTCAAATGAAGGCCCCCTATGTTTTAAAGGCAGACGGTCTAGCAGCAGGAAAAGGGGTATTAATCCTCAATGACTTGGCAGAGGCGCAAGCTCAATTAAAAGAAATGTTGGTCGACGAGAAATTTGGCGCCGCATCCAAAACGGTTGTCATCGAAGAGTTTTTAGATGGAATAGAACTATCCTGTTTTGTGTTGACTGATGGAAAAAACTTTGTAACCTTCCCAATGGCGAAAGACTATAAGCGCATTGGAGAAGGAGATACAGGCCTTAATACAGGAGGAATGGGAGCCATCTCCCCAGTTCCTTTTGTCACGCCAGAATTTGAGAAAAAAATACACCAACGCATTATCTTGCCAACCATTGCTGGTTTTGAAAAAGCTGATTTACCCTTTCAAGGATTTGTGTTTATTGGACTGATTAAAGTTGGTGAAGATCCCTTTGTTATTGAATACAATGTTCGAATGGGAGATCCAGAAACAGAAGTTGTCCTGCCATTGATAAAAAACGATTTTGTCGATCTATTGTCAGCAACAGCCAAAGGAGAATTGAATAGCCAGAACATTGAAATCGATGAGCGCACTGCAACAACAGTAATGCTGGTGTCTGGCGGCTATCCAGAGGCCTATGCCAAAGGAAAGGAAATTACAGGCTTAAATTCAGGAGCAGCGGCAAGTATTTTATTTCATGCAGGCACGCAGTTAGAGGGGAATAAAGTGATTACCTCAGGTGGAAGAGTGTTGGCAGTAACCTCATTAGCAAGCAATTTCAAAGAGGGCTTGAAACAGTCTTATGCCACCATCGAAAAGATTTCGTTCGAGGGAATGAATTATCGAAAAGACTTAGGCTTCGATTTATAAGAAAGAATGTGCAGAAGGATCTTTGTTTTCCTCACCTTTGTCGTCAAAGCTTTTCAATTGATTTATCCAATAAATCAAGGCAGAAAAGCCAATAGCGGCAAAAAGGAAGCTCACACCATTTGCTAGCCACCAATTATTTAACTCAAGTGAAGTTAAAAATTGATAGGGAAGAAAAAGAACCTCTTCAAATAACCAAGCAATTGCTTCAAAAAAATCTTTCATAGTGAGCGTAGTTTTTATTTACCTTGCAAAAGTATGAAAAAACTTAGCAGCAGTAAAGCCGTGAAACTGCAAATTTCGAATAAGTCGTCTTTTGCCAAAATTCTCCATCCATGATCAGCCTTTTTTTCAATAAATCCAAGGTGTCTAGTTATTTGTTCAGCGTGCTAATCGTTATAGCGGTGGTTTATTATCATCTCCGAAAAAACACATCACAAAATTATTTTGTAAACGAAAAAAACGCTGCGGCATTTCTATTGATATTATGTCTTCTGTCAATTGATTGGGCGGTAAAAAAATACTATTGGGCGAATAAAGCCAGCTATCATCTACTGGTATTTTCTTTGGGCGTTTTTGCTTTGCCTATCGAGTTGTTTAATAGCTGGATGGTTGTTTATGCTTTCTTTTTTTGGATTGCCTTTATACAGTTACTCAACATTTCAAGTCAAGGGAAAGAAGTAAAAAGCACCTTTAATGCCGGTTTTTTCCTTTGTTTTGGCAGCCTGTTTTTACCTGTAGGAATTTTTATGTTCCCTTTTATCTGGGTTGTTCTACTGATTCATAGGCTTTTAAATGTTCGTCTTTTTCTTGTTTCTTTATTGCCCTTTGCAAGCATCTACTTGCTGGGGGTTATGATCAATGCCATGTTCCCTAACACATCCTTTTTTCAAGAAATTAATTTCAGTGCCTCTGATTTTGCTTGGGAGGGATTTAGCTCTTTTCGTCAAAACATATGGTGGATAATTCTTCTAGGACTGTTTTTTATTTCCATGATTAAGCATTATTTTTCCTTAGGGGCGAAAAACGCCAGCTATGGAGCTGGAATAATTAGTTTGTCTTTATTGGCCTTTTTGAGCTTTTTATTTGCCTTGTTGCTCCAGCAGGTTTCGGTGGTTGCTTGGGTTTTATTTTTGATGGTAGTAGCCGCCTCGAGCACACGCTTTTTGGAAGAGATTAAACGGCCATGGTTGAGAGAAGCGATTTTCTTGATCTTTGTTCTCTTGCTTTTGGTTGGAAAAGAAGGCCTTGTTTTATAAAAAAGGAAATTTATCTAAACCTTCGTTTTTTCAAACAAGTTGAAATTACACATCATCATAATTCACGACTAGTGTCGCTGATGTTGGAACCGCCTGACAGGTCAAGACCAGTCCTTCAGCTACTTCTTCGTCTGTCAAAATTTGATTGTTTTCCATGGTTGCGCTTCCTTCGGTTACTTTGGCAATACAGCTACAACACACGCCTCCTTGACAGGAATAAGGGACGTCAATTTTTTGTTGAAGGGCAGTATCGAGAATGGTTTTATTTGCCGTTGTTTCTACTGAGTGGGAAACATCGTCTGCAGTAATCGTTAATAGAACAGCATCAGAACTTCCAGTAGCTGCTAGATCAACGGAGGGACTAGAGGTAAACAATTCAAAATGAATTTTTTCAGCATCGACCCCTTTTGCAATCAAGCTGTCTTTTGCTGTATGGATCATGGCTTCTGGGCCACATAAATAGGCCGCATCTGGCTTTTGTTTTCCTTGGTTCAATGCATAAAGAACGGTGGAAGCATCGATGCGTCCAAACAAAGCGTTTGCCTCGTTGCTTTGCGAATAGATCCAGTGAATAGATAGGCGATCGAGATAGGCGCTTTCAAGAGCATTCAGCTCTTTTTTAAACATACTTTCTTCAGGGGATTTATTTCCATAAACCAATTGCACGCTAGTGTTTTCTGTCTTTTCAAGGGCAGATTTAAGAATGGAAAATAATGGCGTAATTCCACTACCAGCAGCAAAAAGGAGGAGATGTTGCTTTTGATCACTGGGCGAAAAAAGAAAGCGCCCTTCTGGAGGAGCAACGAGTAAGGAATCACCCACTTTGAGAATATCGTTTGCATAGCTAGAAAATTTTCCGCCTTCAATTTTTTTAATTCCTACAGTAGCTTTGGCTTGGTGAGGAGCAGAAGAAAGTGAATACGATCTGCGAACAGATGCTCCGTTTAGTTGAGCTTCAAGACTTAGATATTGTCCTGATTCAAAAATAAATGTCTCTTTGAGTTCCTCCGGGATTGCGAGTGATATGGCCACAGAGGAAGGGGTTAGGCGTTCAATTTCTTCTACAATTAGACGGTGGTATGCGCTCATTCTTTTTTCGGTAAAAATAGGGATTAACCGAACAATCTCCTCAATTGTAACTATTTTTATATTTTCACGTCAAATAATAAACAAAACAATGAATTTATTTTCACTCCAATGGAAAGAAACATTTCGCGCCCCGCAGTGGGAGGCTAAAGTGACCATTAAAATTCTAATTGGTTTAGTTTCGCTATACCTTATTGGAGCCTTCGTCTTTCTGTCGAGTTTTGTCTACACTATTCTCAATAAAGAAGTATTGGACAGAGAGCCTTTGGAAGTGTTCAATGGAATTCTTTTGCTTATCTTTTTTGTAGAGCTTGTGATTCGATTTTTCCTACAGCAATTGCCAGTAACCAATATACAATCATTGATTTTATTGCCCTTTAAAAAAAGACAAATCATCAACCACGTAATGCTGCGGTCTGTTTTTTCTGCCTACAACCTTTTTCCATTCATCATCTATTTGCCTTTTGCCATCTCCATGTACCGAGACGATTATTTGGGAACCCAAGTTGTTGCTTGGTGGCTTGCCTTGTTGATGACTACTCTGTGCTTAAATTTCCTCCTTTATATTATCAATAAAAACAATGCCTATTTTGTTGTCTTGCTAGGCCTTTTGGCAGGGACAATTGTACTGGATATTTATGCTGAAATCGATTTGGGAAAAATCGTTGGGATTCCTTTTGATGCCGTTGTAAAAAACCCAGAGAACCTTTTAGGCTTTGCCTTACTTCTTGTTGGGATGTATGGTTTACTGTTTCGTTTTTTGAAGAAAGGCTTTTATATGGACGCTGGTTTGGCGCAAAAAAAATCACGTGCAAGCGGAGGAGAATTCAAAATGCTGAATTTTTTGGGAGACGATGCCCTGATTTTACGCAACGATTTACGTATGATCGTTCGCAATGTGCGACCTCGTCAAATCGCCTTAATGTCTTTTTTGTTTTTCTTTTATGGTTTGGTGTTTTTTAGTCAAGACATTTATCGTGACATGGTAATTGAGGTAATGATGATGTTGACATATTTAATTTTGGTAATGAATTTAAATTTA
>CAJQKN010000161.1 GCA_905478905.1 uncultured Flavobacteriaceae bacterium
TGTAGCATCTTTAAAGAAGTTTGCTCCTCGGTGCTAAGATTTTCAGCCGGAATTGTGGCTAACTTTTGCTGAGTTTCTTCCCAAAAAATTACCTCCCTTTCGAAGCGTTCTTTTGAAAAATCGCCCATGGGGAATTCCTTTTTGTCATATGCTTGAAATTGCTCATATTCATCAAAAACGAGTTGTAATTGATGAGAGGGATTTGATGTTGAACACCGAATAAATAAAAAGAGTACAACTAGGGGAACATAATTTTTCATTGGCTTTCTTTTGTTAGAACACCGTTGACTACTCTACTCAGATGAAGCGGGTTCTTCTTTTGCAAGGCAGGGGGAAGCAAGGCGTCAGGACAATCTTGATAGGCAATTGGACGTAACCATCGGAAAATCGCATCGGTTCCAACGGCCGAGAATCGGTTGTCTGTAGAAGCCGGAAACGGCCCTCCATGCATCATGGCTTGGGTCACTGCAACACCTGTTGGTACACCTTCAAAAAGAATTCTTCCTGCCTTTTCTTGTGCCAGCGGTAAGAGTCGAGCAACATCTTTATGGTCTTTATCATCTCCAATAAGGGATAGGGTCAATTGACCGTCCAAGCTATTCAAAATAGCTTCTACTTCTGTTAGCTGTTCACATCCAATAAAAAGAGAATAAGGACCAAAAACCTCTTCGGCCCAATGCAGGTTCTTTAAAAAAGCAGTTGCGATAGTAAAACCCATTGCAGCAGGGACTCCTCCAACAACTTTGAGTTCTTTTTGGTGTTGGTTTAACTTCGACTCAAACTGCGTTAAAATAGATTGGTGCACCATGGGCTGTTTCTCTTTTGTCTGAATACACCTTATCAGCGCTTCTTCAAAAACAGCGCGTTCATGGGCACTGCCTAGAGCTATAATCAGTCCTGGATTGGTACAAAATTGTCCACTCCCAAGCGTAATTGAATCTACCAATTGCTTTGCTAGATCTTCCTTATTGGCCAGAGCATGCGGGAGAATCACCATGGGATTAACACTACCCATTTCAGCAAAAACAGGAATGGGTTCTGGGCGCTGTTGCGCCATATCATAGAGGGCTTTTCCTCCTTTAAAACTACCTGTAAAACCCACTCCTTTCAACAAGGGGTGGAGAACTAAATCTTGTCCAAGCTCATGCCCTTCTGCTTGTAAATGGGAGAAAATGCCTGCGGGTAATCCACTATTCATTACTGCTTGATGAATGGCTGAAGCAACCTTAAAGCTGGTGTAAGGATGATAGGGATGGCTTTTAACGATGACTGGACAGCCGGCGGCAAAAGCAGAAATACTATCCCCTCCAGCGGTTGAAAAAGCCAAGGGAAAATTACTTGCCCCAAAGACAGCAATGGGCCCTATGGGATGGTTCATTTTTCGTAAATCAGCCGTTCCTTCTTTTGATTCTATGATGGGTTGGAGGTAATTTCCTTCTTCCAAAAGTTCAACAAAGCGAAGAATTTGTCCTATTGTTCGACCAAACTCACCATCTGCACGTGCAGCTGGGAGTTGAGATTCGGCAGTATATGCCGCTATAATTTCGTCCTTGTTTGCCGCTAAACAATGGATGAGATCTTTTAGAAAATTTGCCCTTTCTTGTGTGGTGGTTTCAGCAAACGCTTGAAAGGATTCTTTGGCAGCTATTAAGGCGCGATCAACAGCAACTTTAGTCGCAGAAGAAAAAGTTCCCAGTGGAGTAATAAAGGTCTCTGCACTTTCTTCCCAGCTCCCAGCAATTAAATTTTTTATGATGCTCATAGGTATTTTTTATATTCAGATACATCTGGACGTGTTTCCATTGCTGCCTTAATGATGGCTAAAACGCGCTGCTCTTCTGCACCTACTAACGCTAATCGTGGGGGTCGAACATGCCCAGTTCCTAAGCCTGTAGCCACTTCACATAATTTGATGTTTTGAACCAATTGAGGGGATATATCTAATTCTAACAAGGGCATGAACCAACGGTAAATGTCCCTTGCTTTTTCTAGTTCTCCGTTCTTCACATAGTAAAAAATAGCGGCTGTTTCTTCTGGATAGGCATCGACCAAACCAGCCACCCAGCCATCTGCTCCCATTACCAAAGCTTCCATGGCAAGGGTATCTACCCCACAAAGAATCGCAAAACGATCACCAAATCGGGAGCGCATGCGAGTAATATTGGTAATGTCTCGGGTGGACTCTTTAACAGCATTAATGTTTGCATTCACTTTTAAGCTGTCAAACATGTCCATGGTCACTTCAATTTTATAATCTACAGGGTTATTGTAGATCATTATTGGAAGCGTGGTTGCTTTTGCAATTGCCTCAAAGTAAGCGACTGTTTCTCGATCGGTTGCTTTATAGCGCATTGGGGGAAGAAGCATTAGTCCATTTGCACCCATCTTTTGGGCGTTCTTGGCCGCAGCAATAGCCTCTTGTGTGGACTGTTCTGCAATATTTAAAACCACTGCAACCTGATCACCAACCTCTTTAAGGGTGGTACTGACCAAAATATCCTTTTCTTGCGGGGTTAAGGTGCTTGCTTCCCCTAAGGTTCCCCCTAAAATAATCCCTGAAGCCCCAGCATTTACTTGTGCATGAAGGTTGATACAAAAAGCCGATAGGTCTAGGTTTCCTTGAGCAGAAAACTGTGTGGTGATGGCAGGCATTACTCCTTGCCATTGCATTGATTTTAAACTCGATTCCATGGGTTAGAATTTATTTAACTAAAATAAGAACTTTATTTTGTTTAACTTTAACTAAAATATTAAAACCCAACTTTGGATACATTTTATTTAGAAAGTCCATTGGGCACAATTAAGGTAAAAGGGGATGCTGCTGGGATACAAGAAATTTACTTTGAGGAAGCACGATTAAATGATGCTGCGACTGTACCCAAAAATTTAGCTCCTTGCGTTGAACAACTTCAACAGTATTTTGACGGCAAGCGCCAGCAGTTTGATTTCAATATCAATCCGCAAGGAACCGTTTTTCAACAAAAGATATGGCAGTTGTTGGGAGATCTCCCCTTTGGACGAACGCTATCCTATCTAAAATTAGCCCGTTCATATGGAAACGCAAAAGCTATTCGTGCCGTTGCGGCTGCCATTGGAAAAAATCCTATCTTAGTCGCTATTCCTTGCCATCGTGTTATTGGAAGTGATGGAAGTCTTGTGGGATATTCTGGTGGAATTGATCGTAAGCGAAAACTTCTGCAACTTGAAGGATATCCGATGCAAACATCATTAATTTAATTTCTTCCGTTGTTGACGGAAATCATACTATGAAAAAATTTATAACTTACTTCTTTGGAGCGGTGCTCTTGTCTTTCTTATTACTCTACATCAGCCCGTATAATTTTTTACTCATTGCAGCGCAAAAACTCTTTGAAACAGGGAGAGATACCGCCTTTTTAGAAGACTATGCCTATTTTGACAATCGAGTGGTTGAGGCCGCAGAAAATGTAGTCGAATGGCCCCTGCACCAGCAATATAACACCATTCCTCTTTCAAATAAAATTGAGGCTGTTCACTCAAAATACCGCTCGGTTGCCTACTTGGTCATTTATAAAGATAGTCTCTTGCACGAGTCCTATTTTGAAGGCTATGATGCAAGTTCCAAGAGCAATTCTTTTTCGGTGGCAAAGAGCTTTGTGTCGGCCATGTTAGGGAAAGCCATTGAACAAGGTTATATCAAAAGTTTAGATCAAAAGGTAAGTGATTTTTATCCTCAATTTGGTGAAGGAAAAGCCGCTCAACTAACGGTTGGGGATTTGTCTTCGATGGCCTCTGGTATGGACTGGAATGAAAAATATGACCTCTCCGTTAATGGAATGATGGAGGCCTATATTACGCCAAATTTAGATCGCTTATTATTGAATACTCGCATTGTAGATGAGCCTGGACAAGCATTTCGCTATTTGAGCGGGAACACTCAACTCTTGGGAATGATCATTACCAAGGCAGTTGGACAATCTTTAAGTGCTTATTTTACAGAGCATTTTTGGCAACCCATGGGTGCAAAAGAAGATGCGCTTTGGCAATTGGACAGCGAGGAAAATGGCATGGAAAAGGCCTATTGTTGCTTTGCCTCTAACGCCAGAGATTTTGCCCGCATGGGGAAATTATACAAAGACAACGGGGAATGGAATGGAACGCAATTATTAGATTCAGCTTTCATTGCACTGAGTACTCGTCCACGCTTTGAAGAAAGTCCAGAATATGGCTACGGCTGGTGGTTGACAGATTACAATGGAGAGAAAGGTTTTGCCATGCGAGGTCATTTAGGCCAATACATTATTGTTTTCCCTGCCACTGATTTGATCATTGTTCGCTTGGGGCATATGAAGGGACCAAAATTAAATCGTTTTGGAACCCAAACCTTTCACGATTATATTCAAGAAGGATTCGAAATGATAAACAATGTTAGCCAACCTTGATTTAACCAAAGTGCTCTTTCTCGATATTGAAACTGTTCCAGAAGAGGAAGCCCACGCCAATCTTTCTGATAGTCGGCAAGCACTTTGGGATCAGAAAACAAGCTATCAGCGAAAAGACGAAATCACTGCTGAGGCCTTTTATGAAAGGGCTGGAATATGGGCTGAATTTGGTAAAATTGTATGTATCTCTGTGGGGTTTTTTGACACCACACAAGCCAACAACCGAAGCTTACGTATCAAAAGTTTTTCAGGAGAAGAGGCCAGTATTCTAGAAGCGTTTAAACAACTTTGCGATGAACACTTTTACTTAAAATCTCACCTGCTTTGTGCCCATAATGGAAAGGAATTTGATTTTCCCTATATCGCACGGCGCATGGTTATTCATCGCATTGCCTTGCCAAAAATTTTGGATTTATTTGGGAAAAAACCATGGGAAGTTCCTCATTTAGACACCCTACAATTATGGAAATTTGGGGACTACAAACACTATACATCCTTAGCGCTTTTGGCCGATATTTTTGGCATTCCCACACCCAAAGAAGACATCGATGGGAGTGATGTTGCACGCGTCTATTACCAAGAAAAAAACCTTGAACGCATTGTTCGTTACTGCGAAAAAGACGTCTTGACCCTGGCACAAGTCTTTTTGACCTTCTTGCGGAAACCATTGCTGGAAGAAAATCAGATTGTATGGCTGAGCAAATAGAAAAACCACTTTTATCGATTTCTAAGCTCTCGCTTTCTTTGGGCGAAAAGAAAATTTTAAATGAGATTAGTTTGAACCTATACCCCAATGAGATTCTTGCCCTAGTTGGCGAATCGGGTAGTGGAAAGTCGGTTACTGCACAGGCCATAATGGGCTTATTACCCCCCAAAAACACCCATATAGAAAAAGGAGAGGTCCACTACAATGGCAAAAATCTCTTTACTCAAACAGCATTGGATTGGCAGCAATTGCGGGGAAAAGAAATTGGAATGATTTTCCAAGAACCCCAGTCCTCTTTGAATCCCTCCATGCGCTGTGGGAAACAGGTGGCCGAAATGGGGAAACAGCACTTTTCTCCCTCCCTTTCTAAACTAGAGCTGAAAGAAAAAGTACTCTCGGCCTTCCAAGAAGTCCAATTGCCCGATTCAGAACGAGTATTTAACGCCTATCCACACCAATTGAGCGGAGGGCAAAAACAACGTGTCATGATCGCCATGGCCTTGCTCTGTAAACCAAAATTATTGATCGCAGACGAACCCACAACCGCATTGGATGTTCTCGTTCAGCAAGACATCATTCTTCTCATTAAGCGTTTGCAAAAGCAAAATAATATGAGTATTTTATTTATTTCGCACGATCTAAGTCTGGTGGCCAATTTGGCGGATACTATAGCCGTAATGCAAGATGGAAAACTGGTCGAGATTGGTAAAACACAACAAATCTTTACTGCACCAAAACACCCTTATACCCAAGGTCTTTTGGGAGCACGTCCAGCTGCTTCCCAGCGAGTAAAATGGTTGCCAACATTGGATGATTTCACCAAAAAAACCTATCATCCACAAGCTGTTTTAGCAGAAGAGCGATCTAGAGCACTCAAAGACATTTATGCCCAAACGCCTATCCTTTCTGTCAAAGGAGTAATGAAAGATTATACGGCTTCCAGAGGTCTTTTTGGAAAAGCGAAAAAAACTACTGCTCTAAAAAATGTTACGTTTGACCTTTTTGCTGGAGAAACACTCGGTTTGGTTGGAGCCTCGGGCTGTGGAAAGTCGACCTTAGCCAAGGCCTTGGTCTTTTTAGATCAACCAACTGCTGGTGAAATTTATTGGGAAGGAAAACGCATTGATTCTTCCGACAAAAAACAAATCAACCAATTGCGGAAAGATGTTCAGTTTATATTTCAGGATCCTTATGCTGCCCTCCACCCACTAAAACAAATTGGCGCTGCAATTGAAGAAGTGCTTCAGGTACATACTAGATTAGACCAAAATGATAGACGAATTCGTTGTCTATAATTAATGGCTCAAGTTGGACTAGCTGAAGATTTTGCCTCTCGTTACCCTCATGAACTTTCTGGAGGACAACGCCAACGCGTGGTTATTGCGCGTGCTTTGGCGGTAGAACCCAAAGTTTTATTGTGTGATGAGTCTGTTGCCGCTTTGGATATATCTGTACAA
>CAJQKN010000162.1 GCA_905478905.1 uncultured Flavobacteriaceae bacterium
TTTCCCTTTTGAATGCGCTATCTCTGAGGCACGTGTTGCGCGTATCGACGGTCAATTCGTTATCAACCCAAGTCGTGCACAATTAGCAGAGTCAGACATTGACATGATGATTGGAGCCTCTGCCGATTCTGTCATGATGGTAGAAGGTGAAATGGATGAGATTTCTGAAGAAGAAATGGCAGATGCAATCAAATTTGCACACGAAGCTATAAAGGTTCAAATTGCTGCTCAATTGCGCTTGGCAGAAGCTTTTGGAAAGAAAGAGGTTCGTGAGTACGAAACTGCTGAAGCAAATGAGGAACTAGAAAAACGCATTCATGATATGGCCTATGATAAATGCTATGCAATTGCGAAAAAGGGGACTTCAAAAGCGGAACGCGGAAATGCCTTTGCTGAAGTAAAAGAAGAAGTAAAAGCTTCTTTCACGGAAGAAGAAATGGAAGAATTTGGCCACCTTGTTGATGGCTACTATAGAAAAGCAGAAAAAGAAGCTGTTCGCGAATTGACTCTTGCAGAAGGTATCCGTCTGGATGGGAGAAAAACAGATGAAATTAGACCAATTTGGTGTGAGGTAGATTATTTGCCCTCCACCCACGGTTCATCAATTTTCACCCGTGGTGAAACACAAGCATTAGCGACAGTGACATTAGGAACCTCTCGTGATTCAAACATAATTGACATGCCTTCTTATGAAGGTGAAGAGAGTTTTTACCTCCACTACAACTTCCCACCTTTCTGTACGGGAGAAGCACGCCCATTAAGAGGTACTTCTCGTCGTGAGGTTGGACATGGTAACCTTGCCCAACGTGGATTAAAAGGGATGATTCCATCTGACAATCCTTATACTGTTCGTGTTGTATCTGAGGTCTTAGAATCTAACGGATCTTCTTCAATGGCAACCGTATGTGCAGGAACAATGGCCTTGATGGATGCAGGAGTTCAAATCAAAAGACCGGTTTCCGGAATCGCCATGGGACTCATTTCTGACGGAAGTCGTTATGCTGTATTGTCTGATATTTTAGGAGACGAAGATCACCTAGGAGATATGGACTTTAAAGTAACTGGAACTTCTGAAGGTATTACTGCCTGTCAAATGGACATCAAAATAAAAGGATTGTCCTATGAGATTCTTGTCAACGCGCTACAGCAAGCACGTGCAGGACGTCTCCACATTCTTGACAAGATTACAGAAACAATTGCTGCTCCAGCTGAAGATGTGAAGCCTCACTCACCAAAAATGATTACCCGTGTAATTCCAAACGAATTTATTGGTGCTCTGATTGGTCCGGGTGGAAAAGTAATTCAAGAACTTCAAAAAGAAACAGGATGTACTATTGTGATAAATGAAGACCCTATCACAGAAAAAGGAATTGTTGAAATCTTAGGAACTTCGCCAGAGGGAATTGCCATGGTAGAAGCCAAAATTGATTCAATCACATTTAAACCAGTGGTTGGAAACAGCTATGAGGTTAAAGTAATTAAAATGCTTGACTTTGGTGCAGTGGTCGAATATCTTGATGCTCCTGGAAATGAAGTATTATTACACGTTAGTGAATTGGCATGGGAACGCACAGAAAATGTTTCTGATGTAGTGAACATGGGAGATGTTTTCGAAGTGAAGTACTTTGGTCTAGATGCTAGAACGCGAAAAGAAAAAGTATCGAGAAAAGCGCTATTGGAAAAACCCGAAGGCTATGTTGCTCGTCCACCAAGAGACGATAACCGCAGTCGTGATAAGCGTAGAGACGATAGAAAACCAAGAAACAGAGATTAATTGCTGTTCCTTTTTTAGTATTAAAAAACCTCTCCATAAAAAGGAGAGGTTTTTTTTATTTGAAATGTAACATTTTTACTTTTTGAACGTATAAAGAAGTACAATAATCAATTAGATGAGACAACTAAAAATTACCAAGCAGGTAACCAATAGAGAAACCGCTTCTTTAGACAAGTATTTACAAGAAATTGGAAAGGTAGATTTAATTACTGCCGAAGAAGAGGTTGAATTAGCCCAACGCATAAAAGCTGGAGATCAAATTGCTTTGGAAAAACTGACCAAAGCCAATTTACGATTTGTTGTATCTGTCGCAAAACAATATCAAAATCAAGGATTAACCCTCCCCGATTTAATTAACGAAGGTAATTTAGGACTCATCAAAGCTGCGAAACGTTTTGACGAAACACGTGGATTTAAATTCATTTCCTATGCAGTATGGTGGATTCGCCAATCAATTTTACAAGCTTTGGCTGAACAATCACGTATTGTTCGTTTACCACTGAACAAGATTGGTTCTATCAACAAAATTAATAAAACCTATGCTTTCCTTGAGCAAGCGCATGAACGGGCGCCTTCAGCAGAAGAAATTGCAAAGGAATTGGACATGACTGTTAACGATGTAAAAGAATCCTTAAAAAATTCTGGACGTCACGTATCCATGGATGCTCCATTGGTTGAAGGAGAGGACTCCAACCTCTATGATGTATTGAATAGTGGAGAATCACCAAATCCTGATCGTACTCTTTTACATGAATCATTAAAGACTGAGATTGAGCGAGCTTTAGAAACACTTACGCCTAGAGAGGCAGACGTAGTACGTCTCTATTTTGGTCTTGGAGATCAACACGCCATGACCCTTGAAGAAATTGGAGAAACTTTTGACTTGACCAGAGAACGTGTCCGTCAAATTAAAGAAAAAGCTATTCGTAGATTGAAACACACCTCAAGAAGTAAAATACTAAAAACTTATCTGGGATAAACCTTAAAGCAACCCTCTGGGTTGCTTTTTTCTTTACATACATATGAAACAACTAATTGCACCTTCTTTATTGGCCGCAGATTTTGGTAACCTACAGCGCGACAGCGAAATGTTGAACAAGAGTGAAGCCGATTGGTTCCATATCGATATCATGGACGGTGTTTTCGTTCCTAATATTTCTTATGGGATGCCTGTTTTAAAAGCCATTGGGAAACATGCTAAAAAGCCGCTCGACGTACATTTGATGATTGTTGATCCTGATCGATACATCGAAGACTTTGCAGCGCTCAACGCAGCTGTACTTACAGTTCACTACGAGGCATGTAATCACCTTCACAGAAGTTTACAAAAAATAAAGTCCTGTGGAATGAAAGCAGGCGTAGCTTTGAATCCTCATACCCCTGTACATCTTTTGACAGACATTATTCAAGACATCGATGTTGTTTGCTTGATGAGTGTTAACCCTGGATTTGGTGGTCAGTCGTTTATTGAAAACACCTACAATAAGGTAACTGCATTAAAAGAATTGATTGTAGCAAAGGGAGCGGTAACACTTATAGAAATAGATGGTGGAGTAACCGATCAAAATGCAAAAGCTTTGATTGACGCTGGAGCCGATGTCTTGGTCGCAGGAAGCTTTGTCTTTAAAGCTGAAAACCCAAGCCAAACAATCGCTAATTTAAAAGCACTTTAGTTTATCCAAAAAATAATTGACAATAAAAAAGGCTGAGCATATGCTCAGCCTTTTATGTTTTAAAGCTAAAGAGCGTTCTTTCTCTTTATTGTTGCTTGCTTTTAAATTCTACTCGTCGGCTTTTTGCACGACCCTCAGCAGTGGAATTATCTCCAGCTAAAACAGTCTCTCCAAAAGCTTCCACTTCTAGGCGAGCAGCGTCAACACCAAGTTCTATTAAACGAGAACGAACAGCTTCAGCACGTTTACGAGATAGGTTAAGGTTATATTCAGCATCTCCTTCTTGGGAAGCGTGCCCTTGGATAAGCACTATGCCTTTTGGATTTTTATCAAGTATATCTTTTAATGCTTCAAAAGCTTTCATTGCTTTAGATCCCATTATACGGTAACTATCAGCTGCGAATAAGATATTTAATCCTACATCATTCAATGCCTCTATGATTTCGCTAGAAACTTCGGGACAACCGTTAGCTCCAGTTCCAGCTTCTTCTGGACACTCGTCATCTTTATCCAAGACTCCATCTCCATCTGTATCAGGCCAAGGACAGCCATTGTTCTCTGTTGGACCTGCTTCTTCAGGACATTCGTCCTCTTGATCAGCAATTCCATCTTCATCAGCATCTGGACATCCATTCAACTCTGCTAAACCAGCAACATCTGGACAAGAATCATCTTTATCCAATACACCGTCACCGTCTGTATCTGGACATCCTTTATTTTCGATAGGCCCAGCTTCTTCAGGACAATCGTCTTCATTGTCAGGAAGACCATCTTCATCTGTATCTGGACATCCATCAAATTCTTTTAAGCCAGGAGTATCTGGACATTTATCTTTTTTGTCAGAAATTCCATCTTTATCTCTATCGCCAGAACCAAGACCAATAGAAATCCCAGCGGAGGTTAATAAATAATTTACCTCTGGGCGATCTTGTGTTGCGCGGTAGCTAGTTTCAGCAAATGCGCTCCAACGATCCCCTAATTTGAAATTTAACCCAAAACTACCAAAATAGGTATTGGTGAGACTTTTAGAAAAATCATAATCTCCACCTTCAATTGCGTCGAATGAACTAAATCCCCATCCCCCTTTAAAATAAGGACTTACACCACCATCGCGGTTAATTCCATATTTTAATGCTGCATCAATGGCGAAAAAGTCTACACTTCCCGTTCCCGTTTCACGGTTCATTTGATTAAGAGAAAATTGAGTACCGATAGCTAAACCTCCTTTTATTGTTCTAAAAACAGCTAAGGAAGGTACACCTATGTTAGCGCCTGGAAAATCTCCTTTTCGGTAAACCTGATTGTCATTCAATGGATTTGAAAAGTCATTTTGTAACGACAAAACATTAATCCCCCCAGAAACCAACCATGGGTTGTCTGAGTTTTGTGCAAAGACAGCTGTTGTCATAAGCAACATTATTAATGATTTAAGCACTAATTTTTTCATGAATTATTTTTGTTAAGTTAGCATAAGTGTTTGTATGCACATAAGGTTATAAACACGATTTGGTTATTATTATTGTGCAATTTACAAAAAAAAAATAACTGCAATAATTTAGGCATCTTAAGATTTTCTTGTTTATCACAAAACAGATGGTTTGCGCCTTAACCAGACATAAAATTTGTAAATTTGTCAGCAACCCAGTCAATGAAATGAATTGATGATGAAAAGTGTAATCAACCATGCAAAAGTAACTACTGATCATTCTAAGAAGATGGATGACTTGGATTTTGCGTTAGAAATTAAGCGATTAAAAAAGGAGAAAAACGCAGTCATCTTAGCCCACTACTATCAAGAAGAAGCGATTCAATCGATTGCTGATTATCTAGGTGATAGTCTTTATTTGGCCAAGCAAGCTGAAAAAGTAAAAGCAGATATCATTGTTTTTGCTGGGGTACATTTTATGGCTGAAACCGCTAAAATTGTCAACCCTTCTAAAAAAGTGCTTCTACCTGATTTAAAAGCGGGCTGCTCTTTGGCCGACTCTTGTCCGCCAATAGATTTTAAAGCTTTCAAAGCAAAGTATCCTGAAGCAATTGTCGTAACCTATATCAATTGTTCGGCAGAAATTAAAGCACTCAGTGACATTGTATGTACCTCCAGTAATGCCGTAGAAATCATTAATAGCATCCCTAAAGACCAACAAATTATTTTTGCACCCGACAAAAACTTAGGTCGTTATCTAATCAAGGAAACTGGACGAGATATGATATTGTGGGATGGAGCATGTATTGTTCACGAGGCTTTTTCATTCGAAAAAATTGTACAACTTGCCAAAGAACATCCGAAAGCTAAATTCATTGCTCACCCAGAAAGCGAAAGTCAAGTCTTGGACATCGCTCATTATATTGGAAGCACCTCTGGCTTATTGAATTTTGTGCAAGAAGATTTGAGCGACACTTTTATTGTTGCAACTGAAGCGGGTATCTTAACTGAAATGCAGAAAAGATGTCCTTCAAAACACTTCATTCCCGCTCCTGTGGAAGATGATACTTGTGCCTGTAGTGAGTGTGCTTTCATGAAATTAAACACCATGGAAAAACTGTATCGCTGTTTAAAAAACGAAACTCCTGAAATTAGTTTAGACGAATCTTTAATGGAAAAAGCACGCTTACCCATTGAACGCATGTTAGCCATAAAATAAATGCATACAGACATACTTGTTATTGGCACTGGAATATCTGGATTGACTTATGCCATTAAATTAGCCGAAGAATCGCCAACTACAAAAATTACATTAATTTGTAAAGACAGGCTAGAAGAAGGCAATACCCGTTATGCACAGGGTGGAATTGCTGTAGTCTCAAACTTTAAAAAAGACACCTTTGAAAAACACATTGAAGATACCTTTGCCGCTGGCGATAAAGAGGGAGATGTAAATGTGATAGAGTTTGTCATTAGAGAAGGAAACGAACGTTTGCAAGAATTAATTGATTGGGGAACTCAATTCGATCGTAATAATAAGAAAAAACTCAATCTAACCAAAGAAGGAGGACATTCAGAAAAAAGAATCGTTCATTACAAAGATCATTCAGGAGCTGAGATCCAACGCGCGTTGATTGAAAAAGTAAAAGACTTTGAAAATATTCAGTATTTCGAAAATCACATCTTGGTCGATTTAATCACAGACCACCATACTGGAACAAAAAATAAGCGCTGTTATGGAGCTTATATCATCTCTACTGAAGATAAAGAAATTATAAAAATTACAGCTAAAATTACGGTACTTTCCACGGGTGGCGTTGGACAGATTTATGCCTTCACTACCAACCCTTCTGGTGCAACTGGAGACGGATTGGGGGCTGCCTACAGGGCTAAAGTTAAATTAGAAAAACTTCCCTACATCCAGTTTCATCCTACAGCCTTATTTCCAAAGGTGGCTGGAGAAACCTTTTTAATTACTGAAGCATTGAGAGGCGAAGGAGCTCTATTAAAAAACTTATCGGGTGAAAGGTTTATGGAGAAATACCATCCGTTAAAAGAATTAGCGCCAAGAGACATTGTTGCACGGTCCATTATTCGAGAAATGCTATTGCAAAATGAAACCAATGTAAACTTGGATGCTACCGGGATCAATACAGACATTCTCTTGAATCACTTCCCAACCATTGTAGAAACCTGTCGTTCCATTGGTATTGACCCTTGTATAACACCTATTCCGGTTGTTCCTGCTGCACACTACAGCTGTGGAGGCATTAGCGTAGACGAAAATTCTAAAACCACTCTCGATGGTTTATATTCCATTGGAGAATGTAGTTACACAGGCTTGCATGGTGCAAATAGATTGGCATCAAACTCACTTTTGGAGTCCATTGTTTTTTCTCATCGAGCAGCATTGAAGAGTATTCAAGATCTCAAAGAAGTAAACCTACCTCTTTCTTTCTATGCAACCATTCCCAATTGGAAAGGGCAACATTTTAGCAAAGACAATCAACAAGAAATTACCCATACTTTGAGTGAACAACTCAGAAAAATTATGAGTGAACAAGTGGGTATTTTCAAAACAACTGATGGTCTATTCGCTGCTCAAAAGATCATTAAAGATTTGTATTTTGCAGTTGTCGATTTGTACAACTCCAATAAGCTGTCTCCACAAATTTGCGAATTGAGAAACATGGTGAGTGTTGCCTATGTATTGGTAAATCAATCTCTAGAACTAAAGGAAAATAAAGGCGTTTTTTATAACCACAACTATGGAAAAGAACCTGTTTTATAAGCACTTTTCAGCACAAATTGATGCGTTCATTATTGCTGCCTTAAACGAAGA
>CAJQKN010000163.1 GCA_905478905.1 uncultured Flavobacteriaceae bacterium
CGATACTCGGGCCTCCACTGCGTTAAAAATAAGTCAGCAACAAGCTAAAGCTTTGCGCTATGGCGAAAATCCGCATCAAGAAGGAACCTTCTACGGACCATTGGGTGATTTATTGGAGCAAGTACACGGGAAAGAAGTTTCTTACAACAACCTATTGGACATTGATGCTGCCGTGAACCTTATGCTTGAATTTTATGATGGAAAACCCACCTTTGCCATCTTGAAACACAACAATGCCTGTGGGTTTGCCTCACGCGAGAATCTAGAAAACGCCTATGAAGATGCCTTGGCTGGAGATCCTGTTTCTGCTTTTGGCGGGGTATTAATTACCAACAGAGAAATTGACCTTGCCACTGCCGAAAAAATCAATGAACTCTTCTGTGAAGTAGTAATTGCACCCTCTTTTGCTAAAGAAGCTTTCGCTATTTTGACCAGCAAAAAAAATCGCATTCTTCTCATCCAAAAATCGACTGAATTGGAAGGAAAAACAATTCGCAGCTGTCTGAACGGCTATTTGGTGCAAGACCGTGATAGCGTTACCGACTCCAAAGAAATCCTGTCAACAGCTACAGAAAAAGCACCCTCTCCATCAGAAATTGATGATTTATTGTTTGCTTCTAAAATCTGTAAGCATACCAAGTCCAATACGATTGTCTTGGTTAAAAATGGTCAATTGCTTGCTTCTGGAACTGGGCAAACCTCGAGGGTAGATGCCCTAAGTCAAGCCATTGACAAGGCACAAAATTTCGGGTTTGACCTCACCAATGCTGTTATGGCAAGTGATGCGTTTTTCCCCTTCCCTGACTGTGTCGAGATTGCCAAAAATGCTGGTATAATGTCGGTTATTCAACCCGGTGGATCCATAAAAGATCAATTATCGATCGATTATTGTAATGCGCAAAATATGTCTATGGTATTCACTGGAATACGTCATTTTAAGCATTAATTTTATTAACTTTGATAATTAGCATTAATTTTAGAGGCACAGCATGGGATTTTTTGATTTTTTAACAGAAGAAATTGCAATTGATTTAGGTACTGCAAACACCCTTATTATCCACAAAGATAAAATCGTTGTGGACAGCCCCTCTATTGTTGCCATAGATCGAACCACCAATAAGGTAATTGCCATTGGGCATGAAGCCAGTATGATGCAAGGGAAAACCCATGAAAACATCAAAACCATCCGACCCTTAAAAGATGGAGTAATTGCTGACTTTAATGCTTCTGAGCAAATGATCAGTATGTTGATCAAAAGTGTACCCACCCTAAAGAAAAGGATGATCACCCCCTCCCTGAGAATGGTGATTTGTATTCCCTCGGGAATTACAGAGGTAGAAATGCGTGCGGTACGTGAGTCTGCTGAACGTGTAAACGGAAAAGAAGTTTATCTAATCCATGAACCTATGGCCGCTGCTATAGGAATAGGGATCGACATCAAACAACCCAAAGGAAACATGATCGTCGATATAGGAGGAGGAACAACTGAAATTGCCGTTATCGCCCTTTCTGGAATTGTTTGTGATAAATCAGTCAAGATTGCTGGAGACGTTTTTACCAATGATATAGTGTATTATATGCGGCGTCAGCACAATCTCTATGTTGGAGAGCGTACAGCAGAAAAAATTAAAATAAACATAGGTGCTGCTTTAGAGGACCTAGAAACCCCCCCAGATGAAATGTCTGTTCAGGGAAGAGATCTTTTAACCGGAAAACCAAAGCAAGCAATGGTTTCCCATCGAGAGGTTGCTCGCGCACTGGACAAATCCATCTTACGCATCGAGGATGCTATTATGGAAGCCCTGTCGCAAACACCACCAGAATTGGCGGCAGACATTTACAATACGGGAATTTATTTAGCCGGTGGAGGTTCAATGCTTCGCGGTTTAGACAAACGAATTTCATTAAAAACTGACCTCCCAGTATATATCGCTGAAGATCCTTTGCAGGCAGTAGTTCGCGGTACCGGAATCGCACTTAAAAACATTGAACGCTACAAAACGATCTTATTAAAATAAGTAAGCAATGCAATGGGTCTTAAATGCTATTCTCCGCTACAAGAACTTTTTGCTCTTCCTTTTATTATTGAATTTTGGACTGTACCTTTCTGGCTCACAAAGCAGCTATCACAATAGTCAATTAGCCAAAATCAGTTTGGCTATTTCTGGCGCAATCCACCAACCTTTTGTTCAATTAAACTCTTATTTTAATTTGGCCGATGAGAATAAGCGTTTGGTTGAAGAAAACAATGCGCTAAAAAACTTGGTGTTGGAACGATTCAATCAGGCTGAGCTTATGCCGATGGAAAGTCAAGAACTTCCAAGACAACAGTATTGGTCTCTACCCGCAAAAATAATCCGAAATAGCTTTACCCAATCACGTAACATCTTGTTGATTAACAAAGGAAGTAATGATAGTGTTGTGAGAGAAATGGGAGTCATTGGTCCCAAGGGGATAATTGGCATTGTTAATCAAACCAGTGGGAATTATGCCTCTGTATTATCTATTTTATATCGTGATTTGAAAATCAATGCAAAATTCAAAAAGTCAAATGTTTTTGGATCCCTATATTGGTTAGGCGAAAACCCCAATGAAATGCAACTGGAGGATATCGCAAGCATTAATCCTGTACAAATTGGGGACACCTTGGTTACGGGAGGAATGTCTACTTATTTCCCAGAAGGCATACCTATTGGAACGGTAAAAAGTTTTGAATTGCCCGAAAACGGAGGTTACTATGACATTCGCATAGGCCTTTTTAACAATATGACAGACCTAGAATATGTATATGTCATTGGCAATAAAAACAGGGAAGAAATAATAGAATTGATAGAAAGAAAACCATGATCCCATATTATACTCGCTTTTTTTTCTTGGCCTCCATTTTGCTGATTTTACAAATCTTGGTCTTTGATAATATTCATCTTTTCAATTTCAGTAATCCAGCCATTTACCTCTTGATTTTTATTGCCTACCGCTTAGATTTAGATCAATTTGGTTTTATTGCCATTGGCTTTTTTATTGGTTTGTTTTTGGACTTAGTTACCCAATCGCCCGGTGCACATAGTGTTGCAGGTGTTTCGATTGCTTTTTTACGGCCGTTTATTTCACGTTTTGCTTTGGGAGCAAAT
Organism: uncultured Flavobacteriaceae bacterium; assembly: GCA_905478905.1. Taxonomy (GTDB): domain Bacteria; phylum Bacteroidota; class Bacteroidia; order Flavobacteriales; family Flavobacteriaceae; genus Arcticimaribacter. The sequence continues at coordinate 3,132 of CAJQKN010000163.1, forward strand.
TTCGATCAACCCAATGCCTTGTCTAGTGGATCTCTTTGGTCTAACAAAATGGCTTATGTCTTCTTAATGATATTAATCCATCAATTTATTTTTTCATTGATGCTCTATTTCAATATGGCACACTTATGGATGGTCATTAAACAAAGCCTAGTAAATACATTTTTTAGCTTTATATTGATTGTCGCCTCTTTAACCCTATTTCAACCAAAAAAATGATTCGGATTTTCCTTCTTCGTGGATTAACTGTCGTTATTGCAATTGTCTTTTTGTTTAAATTATTGGAGCTTCAAGTAGTCAATACTAGCTACAGAACTCTCTCTGAAAATAATGCAATTCTTGAAATTGCTGATTACCCTGAACGAGGGTTTATTTATGACCGTAATGGAGAATTATTGGTTGCCAATCAACCCGCCTATGATGTTATGATTATCCCAAAAAACGCATCGCCTTTTGACACCCTTAGCTTTTGTGAATTAACGGGGATAACAAAACAACGGCTGATTTTCAATCTAAAAAAAGCGCGGCGTTATTCAAAACAACTTCCCTCGATTGTTGTCAATCAAATTTCGAAGGAAACCTATGCGAAGCTTCAAGAACAAATGTGGAAATTTGAGGGCTTTTTCATTCAAAAGAAGTCTTTACGCCAGTATCAAATTGATCATTCCGCCAATGTATTGGGTTATGTAAGTGAGGTCAATACCACAGATTTAAAAAAAGATGACTATTATCGATTAGGGGAAATTATTGGGCGTCAAGGGGTGGAAAAATCATATGAAGAATACCTTCGAGGGGTTAAAGGAAAACGGTATTTACAGAAAGATCGCTTCAATCGAATCATTGGTCCTTATAAAGAGGGGGAATTCGACATCGCTTCTGTTCCTGCAAAAGATATTCACCTCACCCTCGACGCTTCGTTACAGTCATATGGTGAAGAATTAATGCAAAATAAACGGGGCGGGATTGTTGCCATCGAACCCGCTACGGGTGAAGTCCTTGCTTTGGTCAATGCACCATCATATGATCCAAGCATATTGGTTGGACGGCAACGTTCAAGCAATTATCGCAAACTTGCCAATGACACCTTGGCTAAGCCATTATTCGATCGCGGTTTATTGGCTCAATATCCTCCCGGCTCTCCCTTTAAAACCCTCAATGCATTGATTGCCCTACAAGAAGAGACCATCACTCCAAAAACCGTTTACCGCTGCAATAAAGGGCATTACTATGCGCGTGGTGCCTTCATGGAATGTCATTGCGACATTGGAACTCGCAATGACTTATCAAGGGCTATATATCAATCTTGTAACTCTTACTTTTCCTATACATACAGAGGAATTATTGACAAATATGAAACTCCAGCTGAGGGGGTAGATCGATGGAAAGAACATTTGAATAGTTTCGGACTTGGAAATTATTTGGGCTATGACTTGTCGATAGGTCGACCAGGACATATTCCCGGAGCATCCTATTACAACAAAGCCTATACTGAGGGACAATGGAAAGCACCAACCATTATTTCCAATGCGATTGGCCAAGGAGAAATTCTTACCACACCAATTCAGTTGGCCAATTTTACTGCGGCTATTGCCAATAGAGGCTTTTATTACACCCCCCACTTCGTGAAAAAAGTAGAAGGGGATTCTATTCAGAAAAGGTATACTAAAAAAAGCACTAGTATTGATGCAGAACATTTCGAAGTGGTGATCGATGGAATGCACAAAGTTGTGGAAAGAGGAACTGCCCGTATTGCTCGAATTCGTGGTATCGAGGTATGCGGAAAAACGGGGACAGCAGAAAATTTTACGCGCATTGAAGGAGAAACTACTCAATTAACCGACCATTCTATTTTTATTGCATTTGCACCAAAAGACGACCCCAAAATTGCCATAGCTGTTTTTATTGAAAATGGGTATTGGGGATCACGATGGGCTGCACCCATTGCCAGTCTTATGATTGAAGATTATTTGACTGGAAAAGTAAAAAGAAAATGGTTGGAAAAACAAATGATGGAAGGAAGCCTAGAAGATGAATACGCTAAACCAGTCTCAGGACAAGCATTTACGATAAATGAATAGATCTCTACGACTTGATTGGATAACGCTTATCATCTACTTGGCATTGGTTTGCTTTGGTATCACAAACATCTACTCTTCTACCTTTGATGAAAATCAACCCGAGCTCTTCAACCTTAGTCGTTCCATTGGGAAACAACTTATATTTTTTGGAGTGAGTATTGGAGTAGCCATTTTCATTCTAGTTGCTCCATCAAAAGTTTTTGAACGCTTTTCAAGCATCATCTATTTGGCCACAATTCTACTTCTCATTGGACTTTACCCCTTTGGGAATACAATTTCCGGATCGCGCTCTTGGTATGTGTTTGGTGGGGTAAATTTACAACCCGCAGAGTTTGCCAAGGTAGCTGTGGCCTTAGCCATTGCAAAATTGCTGAGTGAAATTCATATAGATCTTCGCAAATTAAACTCACTAGTACAAGTTGCTTTTGTGATCGTTTTTCCCATGGGACTTATTTTTCTTCAACCTGATGCTGGCTCTGCAATTGTTTTTGCTTCATTTTTATTTGTTCTCTTCAGAGAAGGACTAAAACCCGTTTATCTACTCCTCATTGTTGCAATGATTTGTTTATTCCTTCTAACTCTGGTCGCACCGCTTCCTTTCGTTTATGTGAGCATTTTTACCCTAGTGATTTCACTTTACTTTTTCTCAAAGAAGGTAAATAAGAAAGTTGTGCTTTCCCCTTATTTGATCGCTATTTTTTTAACCAGCGCTTATGTCTATTCAGTCGATTATATTTTTAATGACATCTTTGAACAGCGGCACCGAGACCGCATTAATATAGTTCTAGGGAAAGAGGTAGACACCCAAGGAATTGGCTACAACCTCAATCAGTCTAAAATTGCCATAGGTTCGGGCGGTTGGGAAGGCAAAGGTTTTTTACAAGGTACACAAACCAAAGGGGGCTTTGTTCCTGAGCAACATACCGATTATATTTTCAGTACCATTGGAGAAGAATGGGGGTTTAAAGGAACGGCCCTAGTTGTACTTCTATTTACTTTTTTAATCTTACGGATTCTAAGTAGAGCTGAGGTGCAAAAAAATAATTTTTCTCGTGTCTATGCCTATAGTGTAGCCAGTATATTATTCGTTCATTTTTTTATCAATATCGGCATGTCAATTGGGCTAGTTCCTACCATAGGAATACCCCTGCCATTCATTAGTTATGGCGGATCGAGTTTACTGGCGTTCACCATTTTAATTGCCATTTATTTAAACTTGGATGCAAATCGTTTAAATGAAGCTAGTTTTTAATGTCTAACGCATCACGGAAACTATTCCCAAGAGACATAAAGGCCAATACTAGGCTCATTATTGCTGCACCAGGGATTAAGGCCAAATAGGCTTTTCCCATGAGGATATAACGAAAATGATCTTTGATCATTCCTCCCCAACTTGGCATAGGGGGTTGCGCACCAATACCCAAGAAACTCAATCCACTTTCAATTAGAATTGCACTGGCAAAGTTGGCCGTTGAAATAACAATTAATGAAGGGATTAACAAAGGAAAAATGTGGTGTAGAAAAATGCGTAAATCAGAATAACCCAGTACACGCGTTGCTTGAACAAAAGATTGCTCTTTGATCGATATTACTTGTCCGCGAACCAAACGAGCTACCTCAACCCACATCGTCAAACCAACAGCGATAAATACCTGCCAAAATCCTTTTCCCAAGGCAAGGGTAATTGCAATAATCATTAATAGACTTGGAATGGACCAAATCACATTGATAAACCACAGAATGACTTTATCTATTCTTCCACCTATGAACCCAGCTAGTCCACCCATAAAAATTCCCACCAACAAAGATATCAACACGGCAATAAACCCAATGGATAAGGAGACACGAGAACCCAAAAGCATACGACTGAAAAGGTCACGTCCAAACTTGTCTGTTCCCCACCAAAAAGTTCTCTTTACCAAAAAGGTTTCTTCTATTTCTTTCTGAGACATCGCCTCAGGAAAACGCTTCCTATCGATCGACTGATTATAGTCAGGACCAGCTGTTTCGGCTTGATAGATGAGTAGATCTTTATCCCAATGAAAAGAAGTGATCGGAATTTCTTCTAGAATAGAACCGTCTTTGGCAGGAATAAGAAGTAATTTTGATTGGTGACCAGGTGGCTTAGAATGAAGCGACAAATGCATTTGATTTGCATTGGCTGTTTTGTCTGGCGCAAGAAAGCCTGCAAAAATAGCCACAAATGATATCAGTGCTATATAGATTAGACTAATTGCACCCGCTGGGTCTCGAAGTACTTTTGCAAGGGCAAATGATGACTTCAATAGTTATTGTTTTAACTGGGCAATTGGTGTTGTCGTTCGCTTAATTTCTGTTAAGTCACTCAATACATTGATTGCTTCATCAACGTAAATATCTTTACTTAAACTTTCTTCCCAACGAACTCTTTTCTCTTTTAAAATATCATCTTTCTGAATCAATTGCAAATCTCTAGGCAAGGTTTTAAAGGATATTACGCTTTGAAAATCATTTAGTTTTTTGAACTTTTCTGTTTTCTTTTTTTCATCCTCTTCTTGATCTATATAGGATTGATAATTTAATGAAAAGGCAAAATCATCTTGGCGAGACTTTACCCATTTGGCCTGTTCATCAATTAAACGAACATATGGATTGTCGGCTAGACGTTGTTTACTGCGCTCAATAGCATAGACATATGCATCACTGGTGGTGGTCCAAGGAGAATAATCTGCGGGTGTAATTCTGTCCCATTCCAAGGGGTTTTCTTGATCCTTCTCGCCTGTATCGATATAGGAATAGCGATTTGGGAAAATGATATCGCTCTTCACGCCTTCGAGTTGTGTAGATCCCCCGTTAATTCGATAAAATTTGTCGGTAGTTACTTTCATGGCGCCCAGGTCTCCATAGGTGTTTCCAGAAATGATTTGATTTAAGTCAATTACATTTTGAACAGTTCCCTTTCCATAGGTTTGCTTGCTACCCAAAACAATTGCGCGTTTGTAGTCTTGTAATGCAGCCGCCAAAATTTCAGAAGCTGAAGCCGAAAATTCATTCACCAATACCACCAATGGACCATCCCACTCTATTGAACTATCCTCGTCTTTTAAAATCTGTTTTTGCCCACCTGTTGATTTGACTTGAACAATGGGGCCTTTTTCTATAAAATAACCCGCCATGTCAACTACCGTTTGAAGCGAGCCTCCACCATTGTTTCGCAAATCAAAGACGATTCCACTAACTCCTTGTTTTTTAAGGGCTTGAATCTCTTTTTTGACATCGGTTGCTGCATTGCGGTTTCCGTAGTCCTGGAAGTCAACATAAAAACGAGGTAGATTAATTAAACCAAATTGTTTCCCATTTTTTTCAATGATGGTTGACTTTGCAAAAGCTTCTTCCAATTCAATAACATCACGGGTTATTGGAATCACAACAATTGAAGCATCTACTTTTTTTATGGTTAAAAATACCTGAGTCCCTTTTGGACCTTTAATGAGTTTGATAACATCATCCAAACGCATTCCCATAACATCTACAGGATTTTCGTTGACTTGCGCTACTTTTAAAATTTTGTCTCCAGGTTCAATTTGTTTCCCTCGCCACACAGGACCACCTGAGATGATTTCAACGATTTCAATCTCTTGATTTCTCTTTGTTAGGCGAGCACCAATTCCTTCAAACTTCCCGGAAATATTTTGATCAAAACGCTCTTTTGCACTAGGTGCCAAATAATTTGTATGAGGATCAAATTGCAAGGCAATGGCATTGATATATATGGAAAAAAAGTCGTTTCGATTAAGATCGTCGCGAACCTCAAAATAGATTTTCATGTCCTCTTTAAGGGCTTCTCGGGTTTCTTGTTCTAGTTCAACATCTGTTTTGGGGACATAGGTAGAATCTTCTTCTTGTTTTCTTTCCTCAGCTTCTTTGAGGCTTGCATAAGTTCCTAATGCGTTAAATTTAAAATACTTACGCCAAACGTTTTTTAGCTCTGAAAGGGAGGAGGCATAGGGTGTTTTTTCGTAGTCTATGTTTATTTTTTCTTTGACGGAAAAATCAAAAGGCTCCTCTAACAATGCAGGATAGAAGGCTTTTACTTGCTCCAAACGCTGCAAAAACTTTTCATGGGTGAGGTTGAAGAAATCTACTTTAGAGGCTTTGATTTGATCGTCCAATTTCTTTTTGAAAGCATCGAAATTATTGATATCAGCTTTGATGAAAAATTGATGTCTACCATCTATACCGTTTAGGTAATTCATGTAAACTTTTTCAGAAAAAGCATCATTGATTTCAGTGGGTGAAAAATGTCCACGACTAAGAACATAAGAAACAATCTCAATAAGTAATTTATCTTTTGAAGGGTTGTTTGTTTGATTACTAAAAGCAACCAAAACAAATGTCCCAATAACCAGTACCGTTAAAGCGGCAATTTTTTTCATCATCATTGGATTTGTCGTCTAATATATTGAATTGCCTACGGCTTAACAAACATGTCCTCTTTTTTTGACGTGAATTTAACAACCTAAGACAAAGACTATTTCCTTACCTTAGCCAAAAATGATGCCATGACCGATAGACCACTCATTTTAGTAACCAATGACGATGGAATAACCGCACCTGGGATTCGTGCTTTAATTGATGTAATGAAAACAATTGGAGATGTTGTTGTGGTTGCTCCAGACAGTCCTCAATCAGGGATGGGACATGCCATTACCCTAGATTCAACCCTTTATTGTACTGAAATAATCGTTGATAATGGTCCGCAAAAAGAGTATCAATGCTCTGGAACCCCGGCTGATTGTGTAAAATTGGCTGTCAATGAATTGATGGATAGAAAACCCGATCTTTGTGTCTCTGGAATTAATCACGGTTCTAATTCTTCCATTAATGTCATCTATTCTGGTACCATGAGCGCTGCAATTGAAGCAGGGATAGAAGGCGTTCCCGCTATTGGTTTTTCCTTATTGGATTTTCGCTGGAAGGCTGACTTTGAACCGCTAAAACCTTATGTAGAAAAAATCACCCGAAATGCACTTAAAAACGGTATCCCTTCGGACGTTGTATTGAATGTGAATTTCCCCCTTCTTCCTGAAAAAGAAATTAAAGGGATTAAAATTTGTCGACAGGCCAAAGCCTATTGGGTGGAAAAGTTTGACAAACGAAAAAGCCCCATGGGCAAAGACTACTATTGGCTAACGGGAGAATTTATCAATGAAGACAAAGGAGATGATACTGATGAAGCTGCTTTAGCCCATGGATATATATCGGTTGTGCCAACCCAATTTGATCTCACTGCCCATCACGCCATACAAAAACTTAATAGTTGGGATTTTGATGAATAAAGAAACTATACTTGGAATGTTAGTGGGTACCCTCCTTACCTTTATAGGAATGAGTTTATTTACCCTATTCTTTTCAGATTCAGGAATAATGGAAAGCATTGAAATACTCTACGCACAAGGAAAGTTAGGCGGTTTAATTAGCCTAGGTGCTTTACTGAACTTGCCCGTTTTCTTTTACTTACTTAAACAATATCAATACAAAATGGCCTATGGCATGGTCGGTGTTTTGTTGTTCTTTGTTGGTCTAGTCGCGTTGCTAAAAGTTTTATAAATGAAGTATTATATCATTGCTGGTGAAGCTTCTGGAGATCTACACGGATCTAATTTAATGTTATCGCTTTTGAAACAGGATGCAGCCGCTGAGATTCGCTTTTGGGGTGGAGATAAAATGGCAGCAGCTGGGGGAAGCCTCGTCAAGCATTATAAAGAGCTTGCTTTTATGGGTTTCTGGGAAGTTTTTATCAACCTTCGCACCGTTTTAGGCAATATTTCTTTTTGCAAAAAAGATATTCTCGACTTCCAACCCGATGTGATGGTATATATAGACTACCCTGGATTCAACATGCGGATTGCCGCTTGGGCAAAACAACAAGGTTTCTGCAATCATTATTACATCAGTCCTCAAATATGGGCTTGGAAGGAAAATAGAATTAAAAAAATCAAACGAGACTTAGATGCCTTGTATGTAATTCTGCCTTTTGAAAAAGACTATTTCTGGGAAAAGCATGAGTATAGCGTTGAATATGTTGGCCATCCACTGGTTGATGTAATTCGAAAAGAACGCAATCAAAAAGAGGTCAATATTCCCATCGAACTTCAAACAGAGCAGCCCATTATTGCGCTTCTTCCTGGAAGTAGAAAACAAGAAATTCTCAAGATGATGCCTGTGTTTTTAAACGTCATAAATGCCTTTCCTGACTATAGATTTGTTCTTGCTGGAGCACCAGGATTAGACGCTGAATGGTACAAACAGTTTACCAATCATCCTTCCATTTATATGCTTCAAAACCAAACCTATACCCTCTTAAAACATTCGTTTGCTGCGATTGTGACTAGTGGAACGGCAACACTAGAAACAGCCTTGTTTCGGGTGCCACAATTGGTCTGCTACAAAAGCAGTCCGATTAGTTATGCCATTGCCAAACGTATTATCAAATTAAAATACATTTCCTTGGTAAATCTTATCATGGACAAAGAAATTGTGACCGAACTTATTCAAGAGAAATGTACGGCAGATTCCATTCAACAAGAATTAGTGCGTTTAAGTGATCCTATGTTACGCGAAAAAATCCTCCAAAACTACCAGAAAATTGAGCAAAAAATCGGGCATATCAATGCTAGTGAACAGGTTGCTCAATTCATCATTGCAAAGCTTAAATAAGACTTTTTATATCTTTAAAGGGTGAAGCCCTTATCTTTGCCCCTTGTTCCCTATTTATTGGTGTTTGTCCTTGGTGTAAATTTTCATTATCAAGAGGCATTGCCCTCCCCCTTATTGATTATACTTTTAGCTGTGGTGATTTTAGGCTATTTTTCCTTCAAATCGCCTTTCTATTGGCGTACACCTTTTTGGGGGATTATTTTCTTTTATTTAGGGATCTACACAGCTGAGGTCGATCAACTTCTATCAAAAAAACATTACGCTAAGCTTGAGCCAACAGAAATAAATACAATCGAAATTGAGCTACAACAACGATTGCGTGAGAGTAAAAATGCATATCGTTTTTATGCTGAAATAACAACTATCAATGGAAAATCTTCTGAGGGGAGAATTCTATTTCAACTCCAAAAAGACAGCCTTTTGGCTCCCTTATTTTTAGGGGACAAACTTCAAGTAAGGGATCATTTATCACCCATTCAATCCCCAACAACTCCCAAGGGTTTTAATTATAGGGATTACTTACATAGCCTGTCCATTTATCACCAATTACGGACAACAAGCAGCAAAGTGCAGTTTCTTGGTCATTCAAAAAAGCCCTTAATAAAAATTAAAAATCATCTTTTAAAAAAGCTGAATCAAAGTGCATTGAAACATTCGACTAAGGAAATTTTAAAAACCATGTTGCTGGGAGAACGATCCAGTTTAAATGCCAACACCATGGATCAATATGCCAAGGCTGGAGTTGAACACCTGTTTGTAATTTCGGGCCTGCATATAGGTTTATTGATGCTGCTGTTTCAATGGCTTCTTCGACCCCTAGTTTATCTACCACATGGCCGATTGATACGATTGATTGGCGTCCTAGCATTACTGTGGTGCTATGCATTTTTTGTAGGTGCATCGGCCTCTGTCTTGCGATCGGTCACTCTTTTTTCTGCCTATCACATTGGCATGCAAAGTCAGCGAAAAACTCCTACAGCCTATCTCGTTCTATTGTCCATGGCAATTTTATTGTTTTTCCAACCAAGGTTTATCCTTCAACTAGGGTTTCAAATGAGTTATTTGGCTGTCTTTGGTATCTTGTTTCTCCATCCACTCATGCAGCTAAAATTTCGATATAAAGCACTGCAATGGTTTTAGAATTTAACCACTGTTTCTTTGGCGGCTCAAATTGCTGTAGCACCCATTAGCATTTATCATTTTCAGCAGTTCCCAGGCTTATTCTTATTGAGTAATTGGGCTATTTTGCCTTTCATTGGATTCTTTCTCTACTTCGGATTGGGTTGCATTGTTTGGATGCTTTTCTTTGTCTTACCTAAGCCTATTGTGTTCTTTCTAGACGCTCTAGTTTCAAAAATGAATCAGCTCGTATTTTGGATTGGCGGACAAGAGGAATTTATCTTCACTTCTTTGGTCATGGATGAATTTACTCTAGGTCTAGTTTATGCCCTCCTCATTCTAACTGTGATTGTGTTGTTTCAAAAAAAGATTCAATGGCTGCTGTTGGCTGGATGTTGCGTTGCACTATTGCAATGGCATTTGTATTCTTCGCCTGCAAAAGCCGAAAAAAGATTTTGGATTGCCCACGCCTATGGAGAAACTATTTTGGTGGAGAAGAGAGGGAAATCATTCACTTTTCACAGCAATGACCCGCTAGATGAACATCATTTTATCGTCAATCATTTTACCCAAAACTACTCCCATTCCAACTGGATGACACAGCCGCTATTCAATGGATATATTATTGATGAAAAACAATTATATATAATTGAAAAAGATTGGCCAACAGAACTAAAGCTAAAACCGAATGCTTATTATTTGCTAAAGAAAAACCCAAAAATAAATCTTGAGCGATTAGTAAAAAAACAAAGCCCTAAAAGGATTATTATTGACGGAAGTAATACAGCTTTTTATATTGAACGGTGGGAAAAAACCCTAAAAGAGACCAACACAGCCTACTACATAACTACAAGGATGGGCACCTATGAATTTAACCGCGAAAACGAGGAATAAAGGTTTTTAAATAAACTTTGATGTCATCGGGCTTGGTAAAAACGGCATAATCGCCCTGTTTGATCATTTTTAAATAGGGTTCCAATTGACGGGGTGTATAGTACCCAACTACTGGCATGATTGGGTCACCTTCTTCACTGAAAAAGACCATGGTAGGATAGCCTTTAATTCCCAAAAACTGGGTGAATTCATGGGTGCTGTTTCGCCCTTTTCTTTTTGGATCATAATTAGGATTGCGAAAGACACGATCGTAAAAAGCAATTTCCTCATTGCCTTCACCATTGAATTTTACCGCATAGTAGTGTTCACTAATATAGCGGGCAACATCTTTATTGGCAAAGGTCTTTTGGTCCAATAGTTTGCATGGCCCACACCAAAAGGTATAGACATCCATAAAGATCTTTTTGGGGACTTTTTTTTGGGCTTCCATGGCTTCGGCCAAACTCATCCACTGAATTTCTTGGGCTTGGCTAGCTAAAGAACTTAGTAAAAGTAAAAGCAGAAGTTTAAATTTCATCACAGTTATTTTTTTAATGTACTCCTCCCATTAATTTTTTCATGAGTGGAGAGAAAAAAATTACAACCAATCCTGCTCCAAGAGCATATTGAGAGATTAACATAAAACCATCGGTATAAATGGCTAGTGTATCTAAACCACCAACATTTATATCGGTGCTTTCTACAGCCAGTTGTTTACCAATAAAACCAACAATTTGGAAAGCATAGGCAGATGACAAGAACCAAATTCCCATCATAAATGCCACAATGCGTTTAGGGGATAAACTGGTAATTTTAGACAAGCCAACTGGTGACATAAACAATTCTCCTATGGACAAAACAAGGTACATAACGATTAAATAAGCAAAAGGCACCATGCCGTTTTCGTCGGCACTCCCTTTACTCAAGGCTAAAACATAAAAACTAGCGCCGGCTAAAACCAGTCCAAGGCCAAATTTATAGGGGGTTCGGGGGTTTAAATTCTTCTTAGTCAAATAGCCCCACAGCCATGAAATAGGAATGGCTAGAAGGATAATGAACATAGAATTTAAAGAGTTGGTTTGCGCTGCGGTCATAAAACCATCTAAGGCAACATTTCTTGAGGCAAACAATGTAATTACACTTCCTGAAAGTTCATGAAAACCCCAAAATAGCGTCATGAAGAATGTGATTAAAATTGCCATCATTAGTTTTTTTCGCTCCTCCGATGTAACCTTAGCTAATATGTTAATCATATAAGCGGTGATCACAAGTCCAATCACTAAAAATATAATTCCAACTAGGTTCTTTTCACCTATTAAGAATGTGTTTTTGGTCGTGATGGATTCGTATGAAGAAAGTATGTAAGCAATTACTGGAACAAATAAAACGGAAAGAAGTGGTATTAATGTTTTTTGTGGAATGCCTAAAACAGGTTTTTCATAAACCTCCATATTTGGGGGTAGACCCTTGTCGCCAAAAACGTTGCGCTTAATCCCACTCCAAAAGAAGATTAAACCAGCCATCATTCCAAAGCCAGCCAGTGCAAAGCCATAGTGATAACCATAGGTCACAGCTAACCCACCACATAATAAGGGGGCTATCCACCCACCAATATTAATTCCCATGTAAAAAATGGTAAAACCAGAGTCTTTTCTTACATCACCGTCTTCATATAAGGCGCCGACAAAGGTTGAAATGTTTGGTTTAAAGAAACCATTCCCAACAATGATAAAAGCCAGTGCTAAAAAGAAAGCGATGTCATTTTCAATGGCTAAAACAAAATGTCCAATGGCCATTAAAACTCCCCCTAAGAATATGGAGGAACGCATCCCCAAAATTTTATCAGACACTTGACCCCCAATAACGGTAGAGGCATAAACCAAAGAGCCGTATGATGCATAAACAGCGGCAGTAGCAAAATCTCTGTTTGATAAAGATTTAAAGATTTCTTCCACCATGTAAAGCGTGAGTAAGGCCCGCATTCCATAGAAACTAAATCGTTCCCAGAGTTCAGCAAAAAATAAATAAAAGAGTCCTGTTGGATGCCCAAATAGGGTTGCCTCAGAGTTTTGCGCTGTAGCCATAATCGTTGCTTTGTTTAATACTAATTTTAGAGATTATTTTCAATAAATGTAGTCATTTTATTAAAGAGATGAGTACTAGTATTCCCGCCATAAATACCATGGTTCTTGTCTGGATAGATCGCCCAATCGAATTGCTTGTTCGCCTGTACCAAGGCTTCTACCATACGCATGGTGTTTTGTACGTGCACATTATCATCTCCAGAGCCATGAATGAGCAAATATTTCCCTTTGAGGAGATGGGCATAATTTAAGGGAGAATTTAGGTCATATCCTTCTGGGTTTTCTTGAGGAGTTCGCATAAAACGTTCCGTATAAATGGTGTCATAAAACCGCCAATTGGTTACAGGCGCAACAGCAATGGCTAAGGCAAAGACATCATTCCCTTTTAAGATACAATTGGTCGACATATGGCCACCGTAACTCCATCCCCATATTCCGATTCGGTTAGCGTCAATATACGGCAATGAACCTAGTTTTTTGGCTGCAGCAATTTGATCTTCTGTTTCGTATTTGGTCAATTGCTGGTAGGTCACCTTTTTAAAAGCCGCTCCTTTAAAACCTGTTCCTCGCCCATCGACACAGGCAACAATATATCCTTTTTGGGTTAATAACTGATGCCACAGGTCGCGTTGATCATACCATTTATTGGCTACTTTTTGGGAACCAGGTCCAGAATATTGATACATGAATAATGGATATTTTTTCTTGGGATCAAAATCGGTGGGTTTCATGATCCACATGTTTAGTTCTTCTCCATTGACGTTGATGGTAGAAAATTCCTTTTCGGTAAACGTATAGCCTTTTAGCTTTTCAACCAAGGCTGCATTATTTTCTATTTCTCGCACCAAAGCGCCATTTTTAGTCGCTCGGAGATTGTATATTCTGGGCGTTTTAGCATCTTCATAAGTGTGGATATAATAACGATAGTCTGCACTAAACGAAACGCCATTGGTGCCCTTTTCTGGAGTAAGAGCACGCTTCTTTTTCCCATTTAACCCAATGGAATAGACAGCTCGTTCTGTAGAAGCTGTTTCCACCGATGCATAATAAACTTCTTTTGTTTTTGGGTTTAGTCCAAAAAAACGAGTGACCTCCCAAGGGCCTTTTGTGACTTGTTGCTTCAAGCTTCCATCGGCATTGTAATGATAGATATGATTGTAGCCATCTCGTTCACTTGTCCATAGAAAATCACCTTTTGGTAAAAGGCGAAGGTTACTGTGCACATCAACATAGGTGTCAGAAGTTTCTTGCAACAATTCTTTGGCCTTTCCATCTTCCGTATTGTATTCCCATAAAATCAACTGATTTTGCAAACGATTGATGGTTTGGACGATCAACCTATTCTCTTGTGGAGCAAATTCAAAACGGGGAATATAATAGGGAGGTACATCTCCAAGTTGAACTCCTGTAATTTCTTTTGATTCTAGCGTATAGAGATGAAGGCTTACAACTGCATTTTTCTCACCAGCTTTTGGATATTTGAAGGTATAGGGGAATTGATACAATTGGTCTCCATAAATATCCATTGAAAACTCAGGAACCTGTGTTTCGTCAAATTGCATGAAGGCTATGGAAGTACCCGAGGCATTCCAGTCAAAGGCACGAACAATACCAAATTCTTCTTCATAGACCCAATCTGTTAAACCGTTGATAATGTCCTTATCGCCATTGGTTGTAACTTGTTCAATACTGTTTTCGACCAGATCTTTAATGTATAGATTTCGCATATAGACAAAAGCCACCTTAGATCCATCGGGTGAAAAGCGCGGTTCTTGTACCTTACCACTAAAGAGGTAATTCACTTCTTTGGTTTTACGATCTAGCACCCAATATTCGGCTCTTTTAGATCTTCTGTAAATGGGTTCAACAGCCGTTTCAAAGAGGATTTTTTGTTCGTCTTTGGAAAAATAATACGCGGTAAAAAAAGGAATTTTAGCCGATGTGGAGGAATCCACAAGAACGTCAAGCTCCTTTGCTGTCGCATAATCATACAAAACAATTTTTGCCTGTCGTTGCTCATAGTCAACCTTTATCACCGTATAGGCACTTTGGCTTTTTAATGGATGTATTGATTCCAGTGTTTCTTGAGAAAATTCAAAATCCCAGATGGCTTCATTGGTTAGTTTTTTTTGTTGACCATAGGCTTGTACAACAAGAAAGAACAAGATAACAGAGGTGAAATAATTTCGCATTGAATAGGTTTTAAAAAGCAAAATAGTGATTTTATAACATACTCAGCCTATACTTAACAAAAATTAACGACGGTTATAAAAATGGTATATTTACCAAAAATTGATTAGGAATGAGTACTCCAATTCGTGGCTTTTCGAAACGTTCTAAACAAGAAAAAATCGATTGGCTAATACAGCAATATTTTAACAATGATTTAGCGGCCAAACAAACCTTAGAGAATTACTGGAATAGTGATGATGCTTTACAACAATTGCACGACGATTTTATCGAAAACACTGTCAGTAACTTTTATCTTCCTTTGGGCGTAGCGCCCAATTTTACGATCAATGGACGAGACTATACCCTCCCAATGGCCATCGAAGAAAGCTCAGTGGTTGCTGCAGCAGCAAAAGCCGCCAAATATTGGGGAGATCGTGGAGGCTTTAAAACAGAAGTCATTGGGGAAGAAAAAATTGGACAGATCCATTTTATTTATACAGGAGATCCACTAAAGTTGGCTGAATTTATCACGGAAATTGAATCTCAACTGCGAAGTGACGTTGCCAATATTACACACAATATGGAAAAACGTGGTGGCGGGATTCAACACATTGAACTTCGCAACAAGAGTTCAAATATTGATAACTATTACCAGTTACATCTCACGTTTTTGACTGCCGATTCCATGGGAGCGAATTTCATTAATTCGTGTTTAGAAGAACTCGCCAAACGACTTAAGTACTATATACAAGCTTCACCTATTTTCGCTGAAACAGAAAAAGATATTGAAATTGTGATGAGTATACTCTCCAACTATGTTCCCAATTGTTTGGCCAAAGCAAGCGTTCGATGTCCCATTGAACAACTTGAAACCGAAGAAGGAATGAGTAAGCATGCCTTTGCTGAAAAATTTGTGCGTGCGGTTACAATCGCCAAAGAAGAACCTTATCGAGCAGTGACCCACAACAAAGGAATCATGAACGGTGTAGATGCTGTTGTCATTGCCACGGGAAATGACTTTCGTGCTGTGGAAGCAGGTGTCCATGCCTTTGCCGCTAGAAGTGGTCAATACCGAAGTCTTTCTAATGCCTTTATAGATGGGGATGACTTCTGCTTTGAACTATCCCTTCCCCTTGCGATTGGTACTGTGGGAGGACTCACAAAACTGCATCCCTTGGTCAAATGGTCCATGCAGCTGCTTGGCAACCCATCTGCAAAAGAATTGATGCAAATTATCTGTGTTGCTGGCTTGGCCCAAAATTTTGGTGCACTGCGTTCTTTGGTTACTTCTGGAATTCAGAAAGGGCATATGAAAATGCACTTACTCAATATCCTCAATCAACTAAATGCAACTAGTGGTCAAAAAGAAAAAGCGACAGAATATTTTAAAACGACCGCAGTAAGCCACAATGCTGTTACCACTTTTTTACAAAATAACCCCTAATGGAGTTTTACAGTCATGGCAAACTTTTATTGACCGCAGAATATGCTGTACTTGAAGGGGTGAAAGCCCTGGCCGTCCCCACAAAAAGGGGGCAGTTTTTACGGGTAGAGCATACCACCGAGGGTACCATTAAATGGCAGAGTTTTACCGTTGAGGGCAAACTCTGGATCGATTGTGTTTTCGATTTGAAACTCAATTGCCTATCTTCTAGGAAAGGTTCCTCAAATGTTATAAAACAACTCTCCGTTATTTTAAAAACTTTAAATCGATTATCCCCCAACTTTTTTGCTGAAGGGATTGCCCTAAGCACAAGATTAGAATTCCCGCTTGATTGGGGTTTGGGCTCCTCCTCTACATTGATCAATAATTTAGCGCAATGGGTGGGCATTAATCCCTATCTGCTATTGGAGGAAACAATGGGTGGAAGTGGCTATGATATTGCGGCAGCACAGAGTGAAACAGCACTCTTTTATAGGCGGAATGAATTCAGTCCAACCATAGAAGCTGTTTTATTTTCTCCACCGTTTAAAGACAAGCTTTTCTTTGTCTATCTAAAAGAGAAGCAAAACAGTCGAGAGGCGATTGCTGGGTTTAATGAAAGAAACACCCTAAACTCAACAAGCAAAAAAAGACTGGAGGAAATTGGTACACTCCTCATAAACACGAAAGAGCAATCCAACTTCAATGCTTTACTGAAAGAACATGAGGACATCACTGCTTCTTTCTTAGGGCAAATTTCTGTTCAAGAACGTTTATTCCCGGACTTTAAAGGACAGCTAAAAAGCCTAGGAGCCTGGGGGGGAGATTTTATCCTTGCCTCTGGAGACGAAACAACGGTCGATTATTTTAGGCAAAAGGGCTACCCAACCATTTTTCGTTATGCTGATTTCATTTTAGGGTAAAAAAAATCCCCAGCTAGCTGAGGATTTTTTTTAAACTTGAGGGAAAACTATTAGTAATACAAAGCTCTATTGTCTTCAATTTCTCCAGCAGACTCTAGCGCTGCAATAATGCGTTGCGCCAATTGGTCACGTTGGGTCTTTTGTAGTTGTTTGGCATAGGCAGTATAATCTTCAAGGTCTTCGGCCACACGTTTTGCTGTGAGTTGAAGTTTATATACTCCATTATTACCTTTAATCATTTTAGACAGTCCATTCTCGGACAAGCCAAATGCAGCTCCAACGACATAGGGTTCGTATCCTGCACCAACGAGAGTACCACTCTTTTGGTTTACAGCCAAGGCATTGACTACTTCTAATCCATTTTTGGCTGCAAGATCTTCCAAAGAAGTAATGGCTTTGTTTTCTTCAATAATCATTTTTGCTTTTTTCTCTTCCCTTACTTTTGGTACAAGCTCGTTAAATAAGTCTTTCGCACTTGCCAAGCCAGCGGCTTTCTTTTCTACCAAACGAACAATTGCATAGCCCCCATAGGAAAGATTAAATCGCTTGATCTCACCTTCCTTTGTGTCGTCGCTAAAGGCCCACTGTACGATGCTTCTTTGCTCTGGTAAACCAGGAAGATTTTCATCTAATTCAGCAACATTGTCAACGCTTCTTAGGGCGTAATTGCTTTCTGCAGCAAGAGCAGCAAAATCTCCTTTGGCAGCATCCATTTCAAATTGAGTTGCGCCTTTAAATATTTTGTTAGACGTATCGTCCGAAGGAATGATTTCATTGCTCACACTTGCCAATAAAACAAGGTCTTGCTTATCGGTAATTTCAATCACGTGAAAACCAAAAGATGTTTCTACAACACCAACTTTCCCGACCCTATTTTTGTTTGCGAAGTCAAAAATTTCTGGGGCTGTTGTCCCTTCTTGGAAGAAACCTAAATCTCCACCAACACGATTGCTCTTGTCGTCAGAAAATTTTATTGCAAGTAATTCGATTTTCTCTTTTCCACTTCGAACTTGACGCGCCAAATCATTGGCATATTTTTGTGCTTCAGCTTTGGTTCTGGTAATCGACTCGTCGGCTTGTTGAGCACCTTGGTAGGCAATCATTATGTGTGAAGCACGGATAGAACCGTTCTCTTTACGGTCCAATAGTTTTGATATTTTCAAGCTATTGATGTCTTTGTAAGGGCCAAAAATCTCTCCTTCGTCTAAATTGTAGAGAATGTCGGCATACTCAGAAGGGAGTCTTCCTTTTGGTGTATAGATAGAATCAAAACTAACCTCAGAATAGCGATCGATGAAAGCAGTTAAATCTTTGGTAGTTCGGAAGCCCTCAATGGTATCTGTTAATTTAGATACATCGTTGTATTCTATACGATCATCAAC
Organism: uncultured Flavobacteriaceae bacterium; assembly: GCA_905478905.1. GTDB lineage: Bacteria > Bacteroidota > Bacteroidia > Flavobacteriales > Flavobacteriaceae > Arcticimaribacter. Next base: position 21,882 of record CAJQKN010000163.1, read on the forward strand.
CAATCCTTCGAGCCTATTGCGAATGATTGTCTCATCTTCAGCAGTAGCTTGTTCTAAAAAAGTAACGTATTGAATGGATCGGGTAGCCTCACGGTCAAATTGTTTTGAATTCTTCTTGATGTATTTTGTTACATCGCTTTGGCTTACAGGAACCAAACTATCAGGGATAGAGGTATAAGGGATTTGCACATAGTTCAGATCGATATTGTCTGTTTCCAAGTGGAAATTGATTTGCGCCTCCTTGAGGGTTATTGATGTACTCGATTTGATTAAATCGAAATATATTCCTTCACGTGCAGATGAAATAATTTGAGCTTCTTGTTGTTTCCATTGCTCATAGGCCTGTGGATTAGAACTACGCATTTGACCAATAAAATCTGCAAATAAACCAAAATCAAAAAATCCTGCTTCGTTGATGAAGCGTGAATCTGTGATAATCGATTCTGTTGAAGAAACCACTTGTTCAATTTGATCTTTTCCAGCATCAATGCCTAATTCTTTAAATTCTGCTTCGAATAACTGACTGCGAACGTATTGGTTCCAAACCACCTCCACCGCTTGAAGAGTAGAGTATCCATAGGTACGTTCCGTTTGATCAACCAAAATTCGGAAATTTTCCAATGAAATTTCTTCCCCGTTAATTATTCCAATGGGCTCACTAGGTCCGGTATCACCTGTACCAGCACCAAATGCTCCTGAAATAATAAAAGCAAATAAAGCAAGTCCTATTACTAATATCAAAAAAATTGATTTCTGTCTAATTTTCCCAAGTATGGCCATTTGTTGGTGTTTTTGTATTGGATGCGAAAGTACAACTTCCTTGTCAATTATAAAAGCCTTAAGTTGCTATTGAAAAGAGGTTAGTCCAAAGCGAGAGCAGTTTTTATTCGTTTATGATGGATAAGGAGACGCGTTCAATCTTTGTAGAGGAAACTTGCGATACTTCTATTTGATATTTATCAAGGTTTAACACAAGGCCTTTCTTGGGAATTTCTTCGGTGTAAAACACTATTAGACCACCCAGGGTTTCATAGTTTTCATCTTTGGGTAATTCTAAGGAATAGGTCTCGTTGATATAATCAATTTCTAGGCGTGCAGAAAACTCAAAATGAGTAGGTGAAAGTTGTTTTTCGTGATGATCTATTCGATCATGCTCATCTTCAATTTCACCAAAGAGTTCTTCTACTATATCTTCAATGGTCAATAAACCCGCCGTACCGCCATATTCGTCTAGCACAACCGCAATACTTTTACGCTTCCTTGTTAAACGACTCAAGACATCGTTTACGGTATTGGGTTCATGGACGAACTCGACCGGTAACAGAATTTGCTTAATTGAATTGGGTTGTTTCAGCATTTCAAAGGCGTGAACAAAACCAATAATGTCGTCAATATTTTCATTGAAAACGGGAATCTTCGAAAAACCCGTACTGGCAAACAAAGCTCTGAGTTCTTCGATGGGTTTTTCTTTTTCAATGGCTGTGATTTCTGCTCTTGGCACCATTACTTCACGGGCTTTAACTGTAGAAAATTCAAGCGCATTTTGAAAAATTTGAATTTCAGTATCAAGCTGGGCTTTGTTTTGCACGCCTTCCACCTGCTCTTCAATATAATTGCCCAATTCTATCTTTGAGAAAGAAAGTTCCAATTCTTCTGTTTTGGAACGGAACAAAATCCGCAATAAAACATTGGTGATTTTAAGGACAAATAAACTTACTGGGGTAAAAATGGCATGAAAGAAAGCTGCAGGAAAGGCAAAAAAGCGAACCAATTGATTGGCGTATAATTGAAAAAACACCTTGGGTAGAAATTCGGCAGTAAGTAAAATAATCCCTGTAGAAATCAGAGTTTGATAAAACAATATTTCCAAAGGCAATTCAACATTTTCGAGGGTTGGAAAAATGAGTTGAATGATTTTATCTCCCATAAAAATTCCATAAACGACCAGAGAAATATTATTCCCAATGAGCATGGTGGTAATAAATCGTGAAGGATTCTTTGTAATGAATTGTAGGATTCTTGCTGTGATAGTAGCCTTGTTTTTCTCTATCTCAATAAAAATTCGATTGGAGGAGACAAATGCGATTTCCATTCCTGAAAAAAAAGCGGAAAGGACCAAGCAAAGCAGTATAATACTGTCTTCTATTTCCATTTAAGGTTTGCGACGATTAAATTTCTTTCGGTAATAACTTCTGAAGAAATACATGAATGTGGCTAAGACAGCAAAACCCAAGAACAAATAGGCTTTGTTTGGACGAATTTCCCAAAGGACGTAGGCTTCTTTTATGGAAATAAGCGCAATTACAATATAGAGTATTTCGGAAATTCGGTAATTTTTCATTGGTTCGATTCTTCTTGTACGGCAACCGTACCCGTTAATTTTCCTGTATTAAATTTAGTGAATTCTTTGTTGGTATCCAATCGCGTAGCAATAACATCATAATCGGGATTGGAGAAATTAAATGTTTCTTCTGTGAAAATCCAATCTGAAGCGGCATCCCAATAGAGCTGCGGGGTTTTCAACAAACCACCATCACTTGCTTGTAGCACGACGTTTCCCTGTAGGTCAATTAAAGAAGTTGCATCGTACAAAGTGCCATAATCTGCAGTAATGATATTTTCCCGTTTTAATTCATCGATAAATATAACTTTTACTCCCTCTGGGAAAACCGAATGACTCAAAGATAGGTTACTGAAGTCTTTGTGTAAAGGAGCTGTAAGAATAGCTTTAATACGAAATGAATCTGTATACACCATTCGGACATCACGAGCAATGGCTGCAGGTTCTCCTCGAAACTGATCCAAATTAAACTGTTCTTTCTCTGAGGTATCACAGGAACAAAAAAAGGCTACTGCAATTGCAGTAACCTTTAAATAATATGGAATCCCTTGGGGTTTCATCTAGAGTTTTGGCACTTTGACACTGGTTCCAATCCAACAAGAAAATGTTACACTGGTTCCTTCTCTCCCATCGGTGAAGATGTCTGTTTTACTTGGCGCACGGCCTTCATAACTCTCGGCTGTTTTTAATGCTGCTTTTTTGATGGACCCATCTACACTTGCCGCCTTTCTAGCTGTATTCGCTGCCAACCAGTAAACCGCTCTTTTGTCAAACTGTGAATCTCCACAATCGTTCGCACTACTTGCGTATAAATTGGCAATTAATAAATAGGCTTTTCCAAGCGAAGGTTGAAAACCTAAGGCCTTTCGAGCATAGTTACGGGCAGTAGATTTACGACCTCTATCTTTAAATTTCAAAGCGATTTTATACAATATTTTTGCTTTTTTGTAGGGATCTGTTTCTAAGGCAATCGACTCTTCATAGAATTTCAACGCTTCATCGCTGTTTCCTCTTTTGTCATTCAGTAAACCTAGATAATAAGCCGAATCTGCAGAAGGGTCTAAATCATATAGTGCTTCAACCAAGGTTACAAACAATGGGTCATCGGAGCATTCTTTGCTATCCATTCGACTAGCGGCACGTTTTAACCAAACCGAATTTTTTTTGTTTTCCTCAAAGTTGCGTTGGTATAAAGGAATTAAGTTTTCACAGCTAGACTCTTTGGCAATAATGGCATCTAGGTTTTTCAAAAACACACCAATTGCATTTGAATTTGTATCGTAAACACGTTTACGTTTTAAATCTTTTGTTGTGAGTGCAGCACCACTTTCTTCTTTTTTCAAGATTACATCTAATTTCTTTGCCAAACTAGTTGCTTCTATTTCAAACTTTTCGGAAACCTCTTCGTACTTGTTGAACAACATTTCGGTGGTCACCGAATTATCTCCTTTTTTGTAGGTGTCGTATAATGTCTTAAAGTAGTTATATAAGCGTTTTGGGTTGGTAAAACTATTTGCATCCTCGATATAGGCTCTATCAAAAATTGCATACACCTCTTTGGTTGATCCAATCTTAAAATCAATCATGGTTTGCGCTTTACTCGATAAGATCTCTCCAACTTCACTCACCCCTTTTTTGGTAGGGAAATAAGTAATCCAATCGTCATACAGGCTTAACAAAGCTTGCTCTGTAGCTGCCTTGTCTGCAGGAGTTGCATTTTTCAGTCGATCTTTCAAAATACGCTCTCCATAGGAATAAATGGCCACATTTAATTTTGGACATTCTTCTTTGACAAGTTTCCATGGCTCATATGCCGCAGTATAATTTTTAACTTTAGCATTTTCAGCAAAAATAGATAAGTTTTGCAAACACTGTTGATTTTCTTGCGCTTGCAATTGCCCTGTACTAATTGTGATTAAGGCAATGATAAAATGGATGTGCTTTTTCATCTCTATTTTGTATTAATTGTATTTTCTTTTAATAAACCATAAATCGTTTAAGGAGGCTCCTACCCGAATTGACCAGTAATTTTCCTCTATCAATCCATTGGTATTAACACCTCTTTTTCCTAATTCAAACCCAATGTTTAACGATGAATAACCCGCAACATTGGCTGCGCTGTAATAGCCTCCCAATGGTAAACTTACTCCAAATGATATGCCAGTTTCTTCTAAAGAAGTATTATTGATCATTATTCCCGATATTTCTTGACGGAAACCAGCACGAAAAGCCATGCGTTTCCAGTAATTGGTAATCGAACTGTAGTTTGGTATAAAATAGCCTCCAACCGATAAACGGGACCCATTTTCATAACTAACGTTGTTTAATTGGATAAAATCGTTTTGAAAATTCCCAGAGTTGATTGCGGTGTATTGTGCCCCCAGCAACCATTTTTTATCCTGACCAAAGCCAAGGCCTAGTTCGTATTTACTGCCAATGGTCAAATCTACTTTATCTAGGTTTTGATCTGCTAAATCTACTTCAATGACTGTTCCAACTGTTTGTGTGGAAACCGATCGAGTGAAAAAGGACTGTTCGTTTTCTGAGGTAAGAGAATGCTCTGGACTGAAGGTTGCAAATGCATCAATGGAAAATTTCTTACTTAAGGGTACTTTGAGGTGAGCTCCCAATTGATAATCAATCCCTCTGATTTGAGAGCTATTTCTCAAAAAAGTCCCAAAGTCAACATTTTCTTCTTGGCGAGAGGCATCAGAAGAAATAGAGCCAAAATTAAAGTTTAAGGTTCCGCCGATATTAAGGAATTTAAACACCTTCAGCCCAACAGAAATAAATGTTTTATTCACTCCTCCTTTTCCTTCATAGCGATTGAGGATGTTTTGCTCGTTAGTATCGTCTAAGGATTGAAGTTGATAGCCCACCGATGAAAAAGGCATTACCCCAAAAGAGAATGAAAAATGTTTTGTCGGAATTGAAACGGCAATATAATCTAAAGATCCTGAAGCTACATCTTCATTGGTTGCATCAGAAATTAATTGGGTGTTTCTATAATGTACACCCACAGAAAATGTAGTGAGTTTTAATTCGCCTAAACTGGCTGGATTGTTTAGGTTGGCGTGGATCGAGTCAGCGTATACGCTAATACCACCCATCATTCGATTGATGGCGTTTCCGCGAAAAGTAACATCTCCCAAACCACCTAAGGAATACGGTGATGCTGTACTATTCTGAGCAATACTGTAACCAGAAATCAACAACGAAATAGAGAAAAGTACTTTTTTGAGCATTAATTTTTATTGTAATCCAACAAATGGTTCAAACCTTCTGCAAGAAAATTCGGCTGGGCAAATATGGTGTTTTTTACGCTTTTAGACAAGTAATGCGCGTCTCCTCCTGTTAAAATTACTGTTAAAGAAGGGAAACGCGCTTTGTAGGCATTTATTTGACCATCCAATTCATGAATAATTCCCTGAATAACACCTGCTTGTATGGATGTCTCGGTAGTATTCCCCCAGAGAGGTGGAACAGCCGCTTCCTTTACCTCTGGTAATTTGCCTGTGAAATGGGAAAGACTCTTAAAGCGCATGCTTAACCCAGGGCTAATGGCTCCACCCAAATAGTTTTCTTCGGCTGTGATCAAATCATAGGTGATACAGGTTCCCGCATCAATAATCAAACAATTGCAGTGAGGATAATGCTTTGTGGCTGCAGCCACCAAGGCAAGGCGATCTTCCCCCAGTGTTTCTGGTGTTGCATAGTTAGACACAAAAGGAAGTCCAGGCAGGGATTTAACAGAATGTACCTTTAGATTAGGAAAAAGAGTGCACAGCTCATTGTATGAATATTTTCCACGAACATCAGCGTATATCATATCCTGCAAAGAGGAATATTCTCCTAATAATTTTTCTTCCAGTCCCTCAAGTGATTCTAGGGTATCTCCTAGCATTCTTTTTCCCGAGGAAAAAAGGTGGTACTTGATGTGGGTATTTCCAATATCGAGAATTAAATCCATGGACAAATTTAAGGAAAAAGCATTTTGCATTCTTTTCTTCGCGAAATGATTTGTGGAGAAAGAAAAAGGACGTTATATTTGCATCCACAATTGAGGTACCTTAGCTCAGTTGGTAGAGCAAAGGACTGAAAATCCTTGTGTCCCTGGTTCGATTCCTGGAGGTACCACATTTTAACTCTGTAAGTCTATGATTTACAGAGTTTTGTCTTTTATATCCCTCAATTTGTTCCAAATCTTGTTCCAAATACGGGTGTTTTTTAGTACTTTTAACACACTATGAGTGTTTATATTTCACCCAATCTAACTAAGAAAAAATCTGATTATAAACCTTCAGATAAAATTACCATATATCTGAATTATTATTTTCAAGGGAAGAAACTACGAATCCCTTCTGATATTACAGTTTTATTTAAAGATTGGGATAAAAATTGGAAACAAGGAAGAAAATCTGATCCAATATTAAAATCTGATCAAAATCATGTATCAAAAAATATTCTCTTAAAACAAAAATTAAGTGAAGTAGATCAGATAATTGATAGAATCAAATTAAATAGTCAAATACCTGTTATAGAATTAGTTAAAAACAATTTAAAGAATTTTAAAAAGGAAGAAGTCAAAAAAACTTTTGAGAATCTAGACTTGATTTTCTTGCTCAATGAATATTGTGATTACATAGAAAATGAAATAACCCTCAGAAAAGGATACAAGAAAAGTATTTTCACCTCAATAAAAAGAATTAATGAATTTACTCAACATTATAACAAAACATTGAATTACAATGTATTAGTTTCTAATATAGATGAAGAATATCAAAAATCATTTTTGAAATTTTATTCTGATAAAGGTGATCAACCCTCTACCATAAGAAAACGATTAAAATCTCTTGTTTCATTTGTTAATTGGTGTATTAAACAAGGGTATACTAATCATAAAATATCCATTATACCTTTCAATCATAATTTTGAAAAAGAAGTAATCTATCTCACAAGGGAAGAAGTATTACGTTTATATCAATTTGAAGAATTTAATTTTTTAAACAAAAAACATAAAAAGTATACCAATGAGTTTTTTTACGATGAATTAAAGAATGGGAAAAGGAATACCTACACTAACTTAGAAGTTTATAGAGATATATTGGTTTTTGGGTGTGGTATTGGATGTAGGTTTGGGGATCTTATTTCCCTGAGGTTAGATAATTATCAATTCTCTGAGGATAGAACCAAAGGATATTTTGTTTTTAGAATGGAAAAGAGTAGATCTGGAAAACAAGTTAAGGTGCCAATCAATAGATTAACCTTTAAGATTTGGAAGAAATATTCTAAAAATAAAAAACGACAAGATCATATCTTCCCAAGATCCTCTAGTGGAAACTTACCAACTAACCAAAAGATGAACAAACAAATAAAAGAGATTGGTAAAATAGTTGGTCTTAATAGATTAGTTTCCAATCCAAAGTTCAATATAGAGGGGAAAATCATCAAAGAAAGTGATACAAGAGTTCCCATTTATTCAGTATTATCTTCTCATATCATGAGAAGAACTTTTATAAGAGAGGGAATTGAAAATAAAATTCCTACACATGTCATGATGTCAATGTCAGGACATTCAACAGAAAGAGTTTACCACCAATATTTTTCTACTACTTCATCAGAACTTGATGAAGAAGGAAGAAAACTCTTTTCCACTGAATTAAATCAAAAAGAGAATGAAAATTACAATAATGAAGGTTCCCTTGAAAATCAATTATTAGAGTTGAAGTCATTGTTTGAAAAAGGTCTTATTCCCGATGATATCTACTTAAAAAAAGTATCTGAGTTAATTTAATATTTCAATCTTTCATGATTACTTGCTTACCATTCTAAACTTTGCTACTTTTAATTTATGAAAGTCAAAGTATCCTCTCTCAAACACCATCCTAAGAACAAAGAAATCTATAGTCTATCTTCTATTGAGGAACTCATGGAGAGTATTTCTGAAGTGGGATTATTACAACCCCTTATCATTGATTCTCGTAATCAAGTAATCAGTGGAAATAGAAGATTTGAATCTATTAAAAGATTAGGTTGGGAAGAAGTTGAGGTTGAGGTTAAAAAAGTTAAGAAAGGAGAAGAAGAATTACTCCTAATACACTTCAATAAACAGAGAATAAAGAGTTTTAAGGAACTTATAAATGAATATCTAACACTTGATAATCTTTACAGAAAAGGACAAGGGAAAAGAACGGATTTAACTTCTGTTAAATCTAACATAAGTTCCACAAGAGATATCGTTTCCAAAGAAATGGGAATCTCCTCTTCTCAACTAAGAAGGCTGGTGTTTATTTATAAAAACAAACCTGAATATATAGAACTCTTAGATAAAGGTATTCTAACGGTCAATCAATCTTATCTTCAAATCCAAAGAGAAATAAAAGAAAGAGAAAGTAGAGAATCTAAAACCTCAACTGATAAAAAAAACGTTCAAAACTCAGAATGGAGATTCTATCAGAAATCCTCCAATGATATGAGCGAGTTAAATGATGGTGAAGTTCAAACCATATTTACTTCTCCTCCCTACTGGAATAAAAGAACCTATTCTGAAGAAGAAGGATTAGGAAATGAGAAAACTTCAGAGGAATTTGTAGTAAATCTATCAAAACATCTTAGAGATTGTAAGAGAGTATTAAATAATAGAGGAAGTTTCTTTTTAAACTTAGGAGATACATTTTACAATGGAAATCTTCAAAATGTTCCTCATAGGGTAATCCTCAAACTTCAAGAACAAGGATGGATATTGAGGAATACTATTATTTGGTCTAAAACCAATCCCAAACCCTCTTCATCAAAATCTAATCTTACTCCTTCCTATGAGTTTATCTTTCATCTGACCCAATCAATGGAGTATGATTATTATTCAACACTAACAAAACTCTCAGATAAAACTAAACCTTCTCTTCCACCTCGACACAGAAGTGTAAATGGAGAGTACTCAAATTCCATTTCTCCATACCTACCCAACATTAAGGGAAAGAATATGGGTGATTATTGGAATGAGGATATTGTGAGAACTTCGGTTGCAAATCAAAAGTTAGATATCGATGGAGAACACCCAGCTCCTTTCCCTGAAGAAATTATAACCTTACCAATTCTTCAAACTTCAAAAGAGTTTGAATTGGTTTTAGACCCTTTTATGGGAAGTGGAACTGTTGGTAGGGTTTGTGATGAGTTGAATAGATGTTTTGTAGGTTATGATTTAAAGAAGTATTAATCTAAAATCCTAACTTTTATATCATAAGTATATAATTGATAGAAGGAAATAAAATCAATCTAAGATTCTTACTTTAAAATCAAAAGTATCTATAAAATATGGAGTGTCTGCATATGTGTAGGCTCCAACAAAATGAAGGATTCCGTTATCCATATAAGGATGTACGTTGTTAATATTTATGTTTTCAATAATTAATTCTTCTTTTGCATAACTATTAAACCTTCCTGTTCCGTCATTAATCATTATTAGGTTATGGAACTTTATACCGTTATTTTTTGGCACATCCCACCAAACAGGATTATTCCTGTAAAGTCTGCCATAATGAAAAGGTCTAAAAACAATGTCCATATAACCATCATTATTAACATCTAATAAATCGAATTCTCTAAATTGAAATTCATCTTGATTCCAAACTGTTGTTACATAATGTGGGTTATAAGTTCCATTCCCATTACCTATCCAAATTTCAAATGCGCACCCTGCTGATTCGCTTTCTCTTGCTACGGAAATATCTATTATTCCATCATTATTGAAATCAAAGGGTTTTATTGAAGTGGCCCCCATATCCTGACTATATAAAGCATCTGGAGATGAAGACTCCCAGTGCTTTTCATATTTTAATGTAGAATTATCATAAGCATAAATTTGAATTTGATTACTATCTTCATAACCCCCATTTATGTTACACATTCCATAATCAGCAAAAATTATTTCATCTCGAGCATCTCCAAATAAATCAGCGAAATCCAAAGCGAATGGAAGACAATGCCCTATTACATCTTCTTCATCCCAATAATTAATATACGTTTTGTCATTCTCTATAAAAGAACCATCTTCTTGTTGAGTAAAAAACTGCAGATGCCATTGACCTAAATCCTGATCCCATTTACCTGGGGATGCTCCAACATCCTTCAATCCATCTCCATTAATATCTCCAGTAGTAGTGTCGTGATGAAAAGCCCTATTATCGTTAGTGTTCACTTTAGTCCATAAAATATTTCCTCCTGTTTCAATTTTTCCGTAATATGTATCACCATTCCAATCAGTTCCATCTGCTCCAATTTCGTTTCCATCTCCAATTGCAATATTATTTCCATCCAATTCAAAATTTCGAGCCCCCCAAAACGTTGCTTCATAATCGGTTTTAAGATATTCCCATACCCCGTTTACACGTTTTAAAATGTGAGAGGGTTTAGCTGATACTTCATCTTTGCTTCTAGCTCTATTCCCATCTGGTCTCCACTCTGATATTCCGGGGAAGAACACATAGAATTCATCACCACTTTGATAAGGAAAAACACCACTTACCATAGAAAAAGCTTGTCGAATATCCCAATTTGTTAGGTTAGTATCTACGTATGTCGTTGTCTTGTTTACAATGACACTTGTTTCTGAAAATTCTACATTAATACTAGTAGGATTATTTAATATAATTTCAATTGAATTTTCCTTAGAATCAATATCCCCAGACCATCCATCAAAAGATCCCCAGTCTCCTGAGGGGATAGCTGTTAATCTAATCATACTCCCTGAAGTATATTCAGTAGTTGATTTACCTGCAGATACAATTTCCTCAGAAACTGTTCCAGATCCTGTTATTGAAACAGTAAGAGGATATTTTCTTTTTTCAAAATTGGCAGTAACTGTTTGATTAGAATTAACCGTAATTGAAAGTGGATTATCAGTTGAACCATTTGACCAATTAACAAATACATATTCTGGATCAGGGGTTGCAGTAACCGAAGTAGATTTACCTTGAGTGTAAGACCCACCAGGTGAACTAACACTCCCACCAACTCCTGATGTTACAGTTAAAGTGAAACTAATAACCGGATCTGTAACTGATGGACTTTCTTTCCCACAGGAGAGGATTGATAACAGAATAAGTGAACTTAAAAAAATTCTCATAGAATAATTATTGACTATTTTATTAGTTAAATATAAACACACAAAGAGTAAAAGGTTTTAGTTAACTTGTGCATCATATTTACAACCAATGCCTTTATTTTTAATAGTATATATTTTTTTAATCAACTTAACCCAAAAGGATCAAACTAATTTCTTTATAAAAGATTCTTTTATTTATGAAATAAAAGAGGATTCTTTATATAGATTCAGTTATAGTAAAAGTGATTTCTATTCAAAAGAATTACTCATTAACCATGATAATATTGATTTTTCAAAATATCACATTTTAAATTTTGATAACATCTATTTTTATAAGAAAACGGGAGGTCTTCTGTATCAATTAATTGATAATGAAATCACAAGAATTGACAACTCTTATGATCACAAACTTCATGTTGGGTCATTGTCTTTTTTCCATAACGATCAAATAAATATTCTTGGCGGTTACGGATTCTTTAACAGAAGAGATGATATTGTTTATTTTTCTAAAGAAAAGAAAGAATGGCTTTCCAGAGACATTAAAGGAGATTTTCCCATTGAGGGAATAAGTGAAATAAACTTTCATTCAATAATTGAAGATAATTTAATCTTTTGTGGTGGAGTTACAAATCATGAAAATGATCATTTAAAAACAAAAAAGATTAATGAATGTTATGAAATTAATTTAACAACACTTTTAAGTAAAAAGTTATTTGGAAATTTAAATGAAAATCTTGTTAATCCTCCTAACGATTATTTAAATCTTAACGACAGAATATGGATATTCTATGATAATTTATTGATCATTGTAAATCCCATTAAAATGACCTCGGTTTCTTTTGACATAGAATTTGCCGTAGATCGTATAATTGGAGTTATTGGTGATGATATTTATTTTAAAGAAAGGAAAGAGAACTTTCTTTCAGAAATCAAAAAACTTAATATTAATGATTTCAATGAGAAATTAGGGAGTGATTATTCCGTCCTTTACAACTCTAACTCTACCTTTTATAAATTCCTATTTGGATTGTTTTTAGTGTGTTCTTTGTTTTATACGGTAAACCAGTATAAAAAAAGAAAGAGAAAAATAATTTTATTTTCTGACAAAATATTAATTGATAAAATCCTTTTCACAAAAGACCCGAAGTGGATTATTGTTGTTAAACAACTTCTTGAGAATAAAATTCTTAAAAACCATGAATTTTTAGACATACTTAAAAATGAGACACTGGACATAGGACACCAAAATAGATTAAAAAATATTCTCATCGATTCAATAAATCAAAGATCAAATCACTTGATAAATCAAGATTTAATTCTCTCAAAAAAATGGGAGAAGGATAATAGGATTAATATCTATTTTTTAAATCGAAATATTTTTAAATAATAAAATATATCATCATATGATATTTTTAACAGAAAAAAACTAACCCCAATATAAAAACCACTCCGATTAGGGTTTAGGGGAAAAGTAATTTCTCATTAACAAGAAATCTCATCAACGTATCAACTTCTGCCAAATCTAACAGAGGTTAGATATTGAAGTAGAACATCCCGCTCCTTTCCCTGGAGAAATAATCGCTCTTCCTATTCTTCAATCATCTAAATCGTTAGAAATGGTATTAGACCCTTTTATGGGTAGTGGAACTACAGGAAGGGTTTGTGATATGTTGGGGAGGAATTTTGTGAGGTATGACTTACAGAACTTTATTGTCAAAATCTGATTGGTGGGTGATTAAATCTTTCATGATCAATAACAGTATTTGCTATTACCGTTTTACAATCACTATATGAGATTTGCCTGATATTATAAACTATTACATCTACTAAAATAAATATGATAATTGTCTTTAGTTAATTAAATGAGGGTACTCTTCTTCTCGATGCTGAAAACGGAGAATTACTTCCTTGACCACTACTCCTTCCAAAACATTAATTGCATTATTAATAGTAGCATTGTTCTCCCAACTTTTCTTCCCAGCTAATACCTCGGTTAAGTATACAATTAATGCAGCAGAAATCGAGCGAGATGCACTCTCCCAAAAATAACTAGGAGTATGATCTACGGCATAATAATCTATTGTACCAACCTTAAAGATTGGGTGTTTAAAAGTTGTGGGTTTAGCGAAATAAAATCCCATCCCTTCATCGCAGCTTACATCAATGATTAAACTTCCATCTTTTAAACTATCCAACTCATCTTCAATCACAAAATCAATTGGGTCATCAGTATTTTGATATGTTCCATTAATAATTATTTCCGCAGTACTTATCAAATCCATCAATGGACGTTGAGACCCATCGTGCTCAATTATCTTTAAACGTGGTTCATTCGAGCAACCTTTCTCTATACGAACGTATTCTACATCCAATATTTCTTCCCGAACTTCATGATCTGGACGTTGTATACAAATAGTAATATCTCGAAATCCATGTGCTTTTAAGGCGTAGATTGCTCCCCTGCTTACCGCACCAAAACTAAAAATAATCACCTTTCGTTGTTTACCATAATGACCGTCAATCCCTTTCAATTGTAGTGCATGTATAACGGCACTATAACCCGCCATCTCATTGTTTTTATAAAAAGTATGTCTCCCCATTTCACCATTAGGTTTCCACACAAACATATCTTCAAAAGCAATAAGAGTTAACTTTCTATCAATAGCTACTTGTGTCATTTTTTCTTGTTGAACACAATGTGTATAGCCCCATAAAACACCTCCTTTCTTCAATGTTTTTAAATCGGATACTACTGGTTTAGTGATAATTACAATCCCAATATCTGATAATAGAGAGGTTCTAGAAGAGACCCCACCCGTTCGTTGAGATAATTCCTCATCAGATATATTGAAGGGTAAACCATATCCTTTTTCAAAGATGAGTTTTTCTAGAATATTGGAAGGTATACGATCCAAATGTTCTGGATGAATAGGTACTCGTCTTTCATCTTCTTTCATTGACGTACCAATAACGCCTATTAGGGGTATTTCCATGGGATAGTTATTATAGTTAAAACACAAGGATATTAGAATCCCTGAGTTTGATCCGTGAGGTTAACAAAAAACGAACAATTGCATCCAGAATCGGTAATGATTCTTTATGGATAAATGAAAAGGATGAAAGAGGACAATATGTACCTACATTTGTAAGGTACATCTATTAAATTGAATAAAGGATATAGACCTTCCTAAAACACAAAATTATAGACATAAAATCCCTCTACAATAATTGAAGAGGATTTTGGGAAAAAAGTATTT
>CAJQKN010000164.1 GCA_905478905.1 uncultured Flavobacteriaceae bacterium
ATTGATGGAAACCTTATCGGCTCCATTGCGCAAAAGGATTGCCACATCTTCGACCGAGGAAATTCCTCCCCCCACGGTAAAGTGAATGTCGATGGCTTTGGCTACTTTGAGCACTAAATCGGCCAGGGTTTTACGTTTTTGTTCCGTAGCAGAAATGTCTAAAAACACCAATTCATCGGCATTTTCTTTGGCGTATTGGGTGGCTAGTTCTACCGGATCACCCGCATCGCGTAAATTGACAAAATTAACTCCCTTGACCGTGCGTCCGTCTTTGATGTCTAAACAAGGAATGATGCGTTTGCTTAACATATTAACTGAATTTTGCGGGGTTAAGCATATAGTCCTCCAGTTCTTTAAGCGAAATCCTATTTTCATAAATGGCTTTTCCAATAATGGTTCCCTCACAGCCCATCGCAGCCAATTGGGGAAGTTCTGCAAAGGTAGAAATCCCTCCTGAAGCAATCAACTGGATTTTTGTTTGGGCGACAATCTTTTTGTATAAATCAAAAGAAGGACCAGCCAACATGCCGTCTTTGCTGATGTCTGTACAAATGGTGGACGTTACTCCAACTGCCTCATAGTGGGCAAGAAAATCAAAAAGGGATTGATCTGAGGTTTCCAACCAGCCATCGGTGGCAATATATTCTCCTTTTACATCGGCGCCCAGAATAATTTTATCTGTACCATAGGCCTTTATCCAACGGGCAAAGGTTTCGGGTTCTTTTACGGCGATACTTCCCCCAGTAATTTGATTTGCACCACTATCGAAAGCAATCTTTAGGTCTTCATCCGACTTCAAACCACCGCCAAAATCGATTTTAAGGCGGGTTTTAGTTGCTATTGTCTCCAACACCTTGTGGTTGACGATGTGCTTGGACTTAGCTCCGTCTAGGTCAACCAAATGCAAGTATTCTATACCGTGATCCTCAAAGACTTTGGCCACCTCTAAAGGGTGTTCGTTATAAGTTTTTTGGGTGTTGTAATCCCCTTTCGAAAGGCGAACACATTTTCCATCGATGATGTCTATTGCTGGAATAATTCTCATAAGGCCAAGAAATTTTGCAACAATTGACTTCCGGCTTTACTGCTCTTTTCTGGGTGAAACTGTACACCGTAAAAATTATCTTTCTGCATAGCGGTGCTATAGGCACCGTCATAGTTGGTCTCTGCAATAGTGTATGGAGTAATGGGGGCATAATAGCTATGCACCAAATACATATAGGCGTTCTGATCTATGGCATCAAATAAAGATCCCTTGGGGTTGACAAGGGTATTCCAACCCATTTGGGGAACTTTTACCTTGTTTGAAAAACGTTTCACTTCACAGTCAAAAATACCCAAGCCCTTGGTATTGCCTTCTTCGGTGGAGGCACACATCAATTGCATCCCCAAACATATTCCCAAAACAGGCTGGGTTAAATGGGCAATTACCTGGTGCAATCCTGAGGCATTGAGCTTTTGCATGGCACTATTGGCCGCTCCAACCCCAGGGAAAATGACCTTGTCTGCGCTTTGTAACTCATTCACCTCTGCAGTTAAAACAGCTTGTACACCAAGCCTGTTTAGGGCAAATTGCAAACTCTGAATGTTTCCTGCACCATAATCAATGATCGCTACTTTCATCTATAAACTTCCTTTGGTGCTGGGTAAAATCATTTTATCTGGATCGCGTTTTATGGCCACTTTTATGGCTTTGGCAAAAGCTTTAAATATGGCTTCTATCTTGTGGTGCTCGTTGGTGCCTTCTGCTTTAATGTTCAGATTAGCCTTTGCACCATCGGTAAAGGATTTGAAGAAGTGCATAAACATTTCTGTGGGCATTTGTCCAATCATCTCACGCTTAAATTCGGTGTCCCAAACCAGCCAATTCCGGCCCCCAAAATCAATGCCTACCTGCGCCAAACAATCGTCCATGGGCAAGCAGAAACCATAGCGTTCAATGCCCAGTTTGTTGCCTAGGGCCTCTGCGAAGGCTTCGCCTAGAACAATGGCAGTATCTTCAATGGTGTGGTGTTCATCTACTTCCAAATCTCCTTTTACGCTTAGGCTAATGTCCATGCCCCCGTGGCGTGCCAATTGGTCCAACATATGATCGAAAAAGGCAATCCCCGTTGAAATAGCACTCTTTCCTGTTCCGTCCAGATTCAATTCCAAAGTGATGTCGGTTTCGTGGGTTGTACGTTGTTGTTTTACAATGCGTTGCTCCAATTTTAAAAAACGATAAATCTCCTCCCATGCTGTGGTTTTAAGGGCAATAGAAGCTTCTATTCCTTCTCCGGCTTCTTCAGCGCCAAGGGTTTCATCGGTTGCGATAAACAGCCCTTTACAGCCAAGGTTTTTTGCCAATTCCATGTCCGTGATGCGGTCTCCAATGACAAACGAATTCGCCAAATCATAAATCGAGGCGTTTTGGTATTTCTCCAACAAACCCATTCTGGGCTTTCTGTTCGGGGAATGCTCAGCGGGAAAGCTACGGTCAATATGGATTGCATCAAAAACAACTCCTTCGTTTTCAAAGCTTTTCAATAGAAAATTATGGGTAGGCCAAAAACTGTCCTCTGGAAAACTGTCCGTTCCCAAACCATCCTGATTGGTTACCATGACGAGTTCGTAATCCATTTCTTTGGCGATTTTTCCCAGATAGGTAAACACCTCTGGGTAAAAAATCAATTTATCGAGCGCATCGAGCTGGTAATCGGATGGTTCCAATGCCAGTGTTCCGTCTCTGTCTATAAAAAGTATTTTCTTCATTTACTTATCCATGCTGCGCAAGGCAATAACTAGCGCATTGTTTTCGTCGGGTGTACCCACTGTAATTCGCAGCGTATTGGCACAGTTTAGGTTTTTAGAAGAATCGCGTATAACAATTCCACGATCGATCAATTCGTTATAACGTCTTTTGCTGTCATCCATTTTCACCAAAAAGAAATTCGCGTCTGAGGGGAAAACCTTTTTGATGAATGCAATAGACTTAAACTCGAGCAACAATTGCTCTTTTTCCTGCTTTATTTGATGTACTTGTTGTTGAATTAGGCCCTGTTCTTCGAGGCGTCTCATGACCTCGTTTTGAGTCAAAACATTGATATTATAGGGCGCTTTGACCTTGTTCATCAAACCAATAATTTCCGGGTGAGCAAAAGCCATTCCCAGTCTCAGCCCTGCGAGACCTTGTGCTTTTGAGAAGGTTTGCACAACAACCAAGTTGGGGTATTCATCAATCCAAGAGATAACCGATTTGTCAATGGCAAACTCTACATAGGCTTCGTCGACAACAACCAGCCCGTCAAAACCTTCTATAATGCGTTTAATATCTTCTAGGGCAAAGCAATTCCCTGTGGGATTGTTTGGACTAGGAATAAAGATTATTTTGGTGGAGCTGGATTGTACCGCATTTATTCCAGCAATATCCAAACGAAAATCGGCTGTCAAGGGGACTTCAAGCGTCTCAATTCCGTTAATACTAGCACAAACCTGATACATTCCAAATGTAGGGGGAAGCAATACAGCCTTGTCCTTCCCGGGCGTACAAAAAGCGATCATCAATTGATTTAAAACATCATCGCTTCCGTTGCCCAAAAAGATTTGTTCAACCGCAAGATGCTTTGCTTCTGCTAAACGCTTTTTGAGTTTCAATTGCATGGGATCGGGATACCGATTAATGCCATTGTTAAAGGGATTCTCATTGGCATCCAACAAAATCATTTCTCGATCTCCCAATTTAAACTCAGATCGTGCAGAGGCGTAGGGTTTGAGGGCAACAATTTCTGGTCGGGCCCAAGCTAAAATTTGTTCTTTATCATTCATCTTTGAGGTCATTTAAGCGTAAAGTTACGGCATTTTTATGCGCTTCTAAGCCTTCGGCGGCGGCCATAGCCTCAATGGCTGGACCAATAGCTTGTATTCCTTCTTTGGAAATTTTCTGAAAGGTCATCTGCTTTAGGAAACTATCGAGGTTTACACCGCTGTATTGCTTGGCATAGCCGTTGGTGGGAAGGGTGTGATTGGTTCCCGAAGCATAATCTCCAGCACTCTCTGGGGTGTAGTTACCCACAAAAACAGAACCTGCGTTTTGAATGGCATCCACATACTGGGCTTCGTTTTCCATACAGATGATA